>NZ_KB850179.1:700159-839823 GCF_000369745.1 Acinetobacter sp. CIP 64.7
TTAGCTAAAATTTTACGTCTAAAATGTTCTGAATAACTCATTGCACCATTGTATTAGTTTTATAATGATTTGACTATAATGGCAATCCCTTGGTCATCGAGCATATTTTCAACTGCTTCAAAAACTTCGATCGTGCCCTCGATCCAGCAATGCTCGACCAATCCCCCTAAGGTTTGGTATTCGCACATATCAGGATGATCAGGTGCAAGCTTGGCACGCACTTGATCAATCATCTGATTCAACTGTACCGACGGCGGTATCGTTGGATCTGATTCATGAATGTAAACGTACACTTCCGCTTCAAGTTCAACCTTGGCATCCAAGCCTTTCACTGGTGCTTCGGTTTGATTACCTTGGGTCACGAATAAGGCAGGACGCTCATCAGGTGCTACGTTATTGAAATGCTTTAAACGGCGACTGGTGGTTTTAATTCCCTCGATGCCTGACAAGCGATTAAACAATGCCTGGTAAATGGCTTCACTATTCACTGCTCAATCCCCTTTCAATTGCAGCATCAATATTTTTCGGTACGATCTTCGCCACCTGATCCAATGAATCACGCATAAAACGGCGCTCTTTCATGTCGACTTTGCGTGAATGGGCTTTAATCATGATTTGACGTGGTGTAATCGCCCGACCAAAGACTTTCTTAATCGTGCGCAAATGTGCCTTGATGGCCATCGTGCCTTTTAAGCCAAATTCATGAGCAAAAGCATACGGTACCAAAGCACCACCAGCACCGACTGTACCCTCGATCCAGTCCTTATCTTCTTCCACCTTGGATGAAACGGATCCTCTTAAACGCCCAGACTGCACATTCAGGCGCTGACCTGTCAGCATGTCTTCTTGAATAGTGCGCTGAAGTTTAAGTGTGAGTGCATTTACCGTGCGCCGTATTTCAGCACGTACACGTTCATTGACCTCGTTAAAATCAACATCAGCATCAACACGGTAATTACTCATACATCACCTACTTTGCAGCAGCAGTTTCCTTTTTAGATTCTGCTTTGGTTTCAGGTACCGCACGTGTAAAACCTAATGGCTGTAATGCATAGAAAATATCTGCATCAGATTCAATCGTGTTTTTGGTTGTGAGGTAATGAGTCTGACCCGCACAATCAATGGAAGTGCCCTGAAAATGCACTGGCGCTTGATACTTAAATGACATGCTTTGCTCCTAAACAACGAAAGCACCAACGCCCAAACGATTGGGATTGGTACCATCATTGCCGACTGGAATTGAATTTTTTAATGCCAGGTAACGCTGGCCATAAATGCTTTGGTTATAAAATGCATCGGTACCAGAACGTGAAAAGCTCACACTCTGACCTGCAATGGTCATACTCGAGGCATCTGAAAAGCTGTTACCTGACTTTGATTTGAGTGCAACCTTGAGAATATGTGCTGTATATAGACCCACAGCACGTTCTTTCAGATCACCAAATTCAAGTGACTTCACAACGAGATCCGCTTCCTCTAATGCGTCTGCAATTTCTGCATCAGGAAGATTCATCAGCGCCGTGTCGTACTTGAACTTCAATTTAAAAGCTTGTGGGTCCATAGATCACCTTATTCAGTGGCTTGAGTAAGTTTGGCTTGCAGCTGCTCAAGGGTTTCATCTTCAGTAAAGGTGATTTCAAGATCCGTCAGCGCTTTACGCACCTCATCAATCGTGAGCTCACCACCTTTGGATTTATCGCCCTTGCCTTTGCCATCATCAGGCTTGCCAGCTTGAGCACCTTTACCACGACCTGAAGCAGGTTTTGAATCACCAACTTCTGCAATTTCTTCAATGCTTAGTTCACCAGCATCAATCAAATGCTTAGCGAACTTGTTCTTTTGAAGTGCCTTGTGCTGGTCGGCTTCAAGTGCTATGGCGATGCCTGTTGGTAGAGTTGCTACCCCAGCAAAAACAAAAGCGGCATTAGAGCCGCTGTATTTATATGAATATTTAGCCATGTGGTTTTAATCCTTATGCATGGTCAAGGTAACGAAGCGAATCAACACGCTTCAGCCAAACGCCCTGGTATTTGTAGTGACCAGGTACAAGCACATCCAAGCCTTTCGGTTGCGCCGTCAAGAACTCAACGCTATTACCTTTGAACTGGATACATGATGGATCACGGCGGTAGATGATCGAACGGTCAGCACTTGCGGTACCCTTACCATTACCACGGCCAGATCCACGGATGGCTAATGGTTTGCCTTGAGTTGAGAAGATATTGTTTTCTTCAATGTACTTCAGGAATGTTTTACCACCTGAATCTGGCACGACACGTGTCGATAAGTGAGTGTACTGCGCTGATGCCATTAAGTAAGTGTCAGGCTCAATTGAAGAATCACCATCAAACAAATCTGACGAATCAGCCAATGAGTTATTGAAGTCGGATAAAACCTCTTCAATGGTCGCCGTAGCCCAATCATGCTGACCTGTCACGATAGTCACGCCTGTTTGGTTTAAGAAGCCATTCACTTTTTCAAGCTGTCCACTGGCATTCGCTTTGGTGTAACCGTACCAGGCCACATTTGACATGTGTTTTTCAGCAGCCAAGTTTGCAGCCTGAACTTTGTCCGCTTCAAGCGTGAGGTTCATTTGCTGTGCAGTCGCCAATTCAACGACTGAATATTGGTAGCCAATCACACCCACTTTCACCGGCAGGCTCACGGTGTCGTATTCAACTTCTGCAAGTGGAATATCATCACCGGTACCAGCATAGTCTTCACCAATACCCACACCTTTTTTACGAGATAGGATTTCACCACCACCATAGACCGCATTTACATTGGTCACTGGAATAAACTTGGCATAGTCAAGAACCTGCGCCAGCTGCGGTGTAATTTCGTTTTGTTCTTCGATCTTAACGAAGAGCTGTGCCAATGCATCCATGTTGAACGCATCGCCAACTTGTGCCTGAATGGCGTATGAAATCGGCGTTAAACGCGCTTTCATTTTTGCTAATTTGCTCATGTTTAATTAAGCTCCACGAAGATTAAGAAGGGCTAAACCATCTGCGCCTGTCACGGTTTCCCATGCTGCACCCGGTAATACTGTTCCGTCAGTTGCTGAGCTCGACAATGAACCCAACGGCGCTGCGGTGGTACCGTTTGCAGTTTTCACATAAACCGCTGCGGTAATGTCTATAATCGGCGCTGTAGGTTTGACCCAAATCGCACCTTCAAACATGATTGGCAACATATCACCGGCTTTATAGACTTCTTTACCTAAAGCGTCTTTTCCAGTTTTACCCACACCGTGGCGTACGACCACACCAAAACGTGTAGGTGTAGCACCTGCAATGGCTGTCACAGATTTACCATCCGTCGTGCGGACAACCACTTCACCGTCATTCACATTCACCAAGCCTGATAATGGCAGTGACAGTACGACTTCTTTGGCAGTCAAACGGCCACGCTGACCGACAACCGCATTTAATTGCTGAACCATAATTCAAGCTCCCCTTAAATTGTTTTGTATGCAGCAGACTTGTCATAACCCTTATTTTCATTCGAGTCTTGATTGTTGTTTTGCTGTTGTTGCTGTTTATGCAAAGCATCACCGACGGCGTTGCCTGGTGTAGTCGTTTTGACCGCAGATAATGCACGGAAGACCGTGTCGATCTGTTCAGGTTTAGCATCACCCACGGCGACACCACCAAGTACAGCGGTCACCAATGTGTCACCTGCTTTGGCTGCAATCACATCACGTTTGATTTGCTCACATGAACAGCCTTCAGTTTTGATACCAGGTACCAATGCAACGGCATCCGCAACCACTGACGCGCGTTCAGCTACGACCTGATCAAGTTTTTCAGGTGTGATTTGGTTTTTCTCAAGATCACCGACTTTTTGCTTCAGTTCTGCGTTTTCAGTCTGCAAGGTATCAACCACTGCTTGTACAGCTGGCAATTCATCACCAATAGCAAATTGTTTGTCACCGACTTTGAGTTTTGCTGCTTTTAAATTTTCAAGCTGGTCTTCTTGTTGCTTTACAGCATCTGCTAGCGCTTGGTTGTCACCAATCTCAAAGCGAATACCGTTTACTTTAATTTCCATCTTTTTCCCCTTTGGGTTTGGTTTATGGTCACCGACGCGACAATCACCGCCACAGCGACCGTATTTCACCAGCGCCACGTGATTGCCTTTAAAATTGATAAAGCGGGCTTGATACGGCGTACCATCAGGTGCCGTACCTTGTTCAAGGACAAGATCTGCGCCATAGCCCAATGAGATCTCGACACGCTCATTGTTTTGAATGGCATTGATACTGTTCTGATCTTTGATGATCAGATCACCCAGCATGAATTCACCCTCTTGGCGCACATTCTCACAATCGCCAATGTGATAGTCCTTCCAGTTGGAAGCATTGATTTCATTCTTGGGTGGGTGATAGTCCGTTGCGTCTACACCGTCGAAACTTTTGATTACTTCAGGCTTGAATAGATCATCGGCTGACACATAGACATTGATGACCTGATCCGCTGAGTACCCCTCTAAATTTGGAAATTCATAAGCGTAGTACTGACGGACTTGAGGTGCTTTGGCCAAACGTACGTTGACGCATTTGAGATACCCTTCTTGAGTAAATGAGCGTGTACTTTCGCTTGGTGCAAAGTCACCAATTTTGAGTTGGTAAATGAGTTTCATAAGTTAATGACTCAGCTTTTGTAAGATTCCGCATAAAAGAAGTGCACAAGCTACGATTGCCGCCATGTGTAAAAAGCACAATCCAAACAATCCTGAGTCGTTTTCAGGCTCAGATGCTCCAATCTTTTCTAATGGTGGAGGTGGCACAAATTCAGGTTTAGGCTCGGGCTGTTTTGCTGAATTTTGGGCATTAAAAAAGAGCCCATCGGCTCCTAATTTTTCTGCAATGTCTTTTGAGACATATCGCCCATCATCTGGCATTAGATGATCATCTAAAATCACAGCTCCAGTAAAACCACCCACCCCATGACGACGGCGTGATTTGATTATTTCCACTTTGAGTCGGCTTAAAATATCTGGATAAATTAAACAGTCAGGATAGCCACTCTGCATCACATCCCAATCCGTTTCTGACTTTGATACTGCTTTTTTGTTTTGAGCTTCCAGACGGCGATAAAAACGCTCCTTGGAAAATTTCTTTTTACGCATGACATCACCTATGGTTTTTGAGGTGGAGGCTTAGATTCGCCAGTTTTTTTAATATTGTGGCAAGGTTGGTAGCCACTCCCATTTTGACCATTGAAACGAGTACACGCCTTGCACTTACCGCACGGTTTAGATTCAGTCAATTAAGATATCCTCATAATTCGGCAACGCCGTGCATCGACATCGAACTGGTTGACCTGGATGCCCTCCGCTTGGTGGATCATCCCAACGGAATGTTTGACCATTTTTAATCCGATGATCTGTTCGAACACGCTCATCTTTTGCTGATTGCCACACGTATGTTTCCACACCCATCGATTCCTGACGCTTCTTGTTGATAGCGCCGTTGATCTTGCCCATCTGGTCGGCTGCAATCAGTCGTGCACGAAAGTCCGTACTATGACCGAGCTTTTTAATTTCCTGAGCCAATTCCTCGTTGGTCTGCCCTGTTTGCAAGGCATTCATCACCAAGGCTTCAAGCTTATCGGTGTATTGACTTGGAATAGACTTAATCAAAGAGACGTTTGCAGCAATCTGATTATCGATTTCATCCTGAATATCAGCACCGCGGAAAAACGGCGTAAGGTCCACACCAAGGATGGTCTTGGTATGACTGGCAATCTGCTTATCCACTTCCTTGCTGGTATCCATAACCACCTTAGTAGCCAAAGATACCGACACTTCCATGGTGTACTTCACCATCTTTTCACGTAACGCCGTGAATAGATCCGTTACCCAACTATCACCAATGTTCTGACCTACTGTGGGTAAAACGAAATCCTTAGTTTGTTCCTGGCAATATTTGGAGATTTCCAAAAGCTGACGTGTATAGAACAGCTCAACACGGCGATTGACCTTGACTGCCTTAGGCTTTGCCTTGCGTCCTTTCTTGCGTTTTTTGATCTGCTGAAGCTGAGGCTTAAGGATCTGTATGATCGTCGTCATTTGGCTTCACCATCGTTTCCAATTCTTTGATGTGATTTTCATCGATGACTGAGTAAACGCCGTCGATGACTAACTGACGTGCGATCTGAGGCTCAGTAATGATGGCCATATTGAGATACTTCTCATCACGCTCAGCATTGGCTTTTTCCACCTCTGAACGGACTTTCGCATCTAATTGCCAAAGCGGATTAAATACCACATCCAGTTCAGGAAATTGACGTCCAAAGGTAGACTGACAGATCACGGCGAGAAACTTCATCAAGATCGGCTTGAGGTGCCATTCCTGCTTAGTGGCAATCGAGTCGTAATAATTACGAGTATCGTGCTCACCAGTGGCATTCATTCCTGCAGGTGATTGGCCAAACAGAATCGTATAGGGAATATCTGCCGCACCCGCCGTCTGTACCGAGAATTCACGCATCATGTCAGGCAAACCACCAAAGGCATACGTTTTTGAATCGTACTTTTCATCAGCATCCAACACGATCATGCCGTTTAAGCTCTTCATCAAGCCCACAGACATGAACCGTTCCATCACGCCTTTCATGTCCTCTTTGATCTTATCGACCAGGTTAGGCGTTTGAATCACATCAATCTTCGATTCATGAATCAGGCTGGCGGATCCACGCTTAACACTGGCATGATCAAGTAGATCCTCATAGACTTCCTGCAAGATACTTTGAGGTTCTTCATTCACCACATCAGCATGCGCAATACGAATTAAGCGAGAATAGTGAATGCGCTTTTTAGCCTCATTCCCCATTTTCATATCGTAGAATTCAGGCTGTTTGAGCAATCCACAACATGCTGACGGCGGCAAATACGAGTTCTTATCTGGTGTGATGTATTTCTTTTTAACGACCGTGAAAAATTCCAAACGACCTTGGCCAAGTTTCGAAATATCTAAAGGTTGATCTAAGGCAGCACCATCAGCCGTGCCAAGCAGAATGTACACAACGCCGTAGAGCCGAGAAAGGATCAAGCCAGATAAAAGCACATGTTCTAAGTGAAATACCTTACACGCTTCTTCAAGGCGCTTTAAATCACCACCTTGTATGCCTTCATAGAACCATCCAGCACGAAGCATGTCCGATGCAGGACGATTGACGATACGGCGTGCGAGCCAGTTTTGGTACACCGCTTCAAGCTGATCATCATCAATGTCTTTCCGTACAAATTTACCTTGTGCCGCTTTATCACGTTCTGTACCAATATTCGATACCAGGTTCGTATATGCACCAGCATCACCAATAACGTTAATAGCCTGTTTTACTGCATCAGCTACAAGCGTTTTAATTTTACCGCCTGTATCCGACTTTTTATCTTTAGCCATAAATACCTCTAATCAAATACAGTCGGCTTTTTCGCAAGTGAATCATTAATCGCGTCAATCGTAGGATCCCATTGGTCATCATGTTCATGGGTGAAATCAGCTTTTAAACCCTCAATTTCTTCAATGTAGTTCAGCAACCATGGCGCACTTACAGGCAGAACAACACGACGATCCTCGACATAGAACACCACATCCATGGTCCGGGTCAGTTTGTCTGTATCACGTTGGATTGCCTTAATTGGTAATGTCGTTTCACGCGAAATGTTTTGGATCAACATCGTTCCAGATGCTTTGTCCTCAATGGCCATGTAACGAAGTTTGCCGATCTTGGTATTGCTTTCCTTGTGCTTATTGATGAAAGCCTTGGCTTCCTTAATCAGCTCAGGTGCTTCCCATTTGCCACGGCGCACATCAATGATGTAAAGCCGGTTGTCATACCCAAGGCCTGCACATAAGAAAACTGAGTAGTCGTTATGTTCTTTAATCTTCTGTGCTGTATCTGCCCAGATCGCACGCCATTTCAAAACTGGTAACTCAAGGTATCGATCAAACCATTCAGCCTTGACCAGATCTCCACCGAGCTTTTTCGGTGCCTGCTGATACTGACTGCTGAATGTATACCGAGATACCGTAGCGCCGTCTTTGTCTTGGCCACCTTTCTCCAGCTGCAGTAACGAAAGTAAAGATTCTTTTAATGGCCAGTAGCTTTGACGGCCTTTTTCATCACGTTCGACATCACGTGGTACCTTACGGCGTATATGCTCAGGCAATGTATTAATGTACTCATCATCAATCAGTGCCGGTATCGAGATCTGATGCCAATTGCCCGGGACGTTCCCAGTCATCACAAAGTTAGTCGGATCCTCAACATGTAAACGCTGCATGATCAGAATAATCGGAGTTGATGATCTCGCCTTACGTGAGTTGACTGTGTTCAGGATTTTACGATTAGCCTTGTTACGTGCCGTCTTACTAAATGCATCTTCAGGCTTGAGCGGATCGTCCAGAATAATCGCACCGGTAAATCCAGCATCTGCCAAAGTACCTGCACGGCGGCCCGTAACCTGACCACCCATCGAAGCGGAATAAACATGACCCGCTTCATAGCCGTCTACAGTCGTTTTCCAACTTGCCTTAGCATCGGTACTGGTCGAGATCTTAACGGGCCATAAGCCCTGAAAATCTGCCGATTTGACGATGTTTCGCGCCGTAGATGACACATCCTCCACAAGTGACTGTGAGAATGACAAATATAAGAATCGTGAACGCTGGTTTCGTGCGATACCTCGTGCAATCAAGTTAGTCAGTAATTCAGTTTTACCTGAACCAGGTGGAACGTTAATAACTAGGTTTTCGATTCGACCAGCAATGACTTCATCAATTGCCCAGGCAATGTATTCATGGTGCCAATTGACCGAGAACTTGAAGCCCATACGAGGCAGAAAAAAACGGCGCGTAAAGAATAAATGTTCTTTCTCGCACCGTTCCTGTTCGATCTGCATTTCCAACAAGCTAGTATTTACTTTCGAGTTCATCCATCACCTGCCTTACCAATTCTTTTGAGGCAGTTACATAGGTTGTATTTTCATTCTGTAATGGACCGCCGTCTGGGCCAGTTATTTCCTGCTTGGTTGTACGTGCGTCCGTTTCCTGATAAGCCAATTTCAACAGATTCTGTTTCGATACTTTATTCTTCCCAGCATCCTCATACATTTTCTGAATTTCTTTCAGTCGAAATGCTTGGTTTGCGATCGGAATATCAAAAATATTCTTTCGGAAATCCTCACGCGTTTTATCAAACAGATCCTTTAATTTCTTACTGAGATTTCGGCCTGCATACTTGGTTGGGTCGTAATTTTCACACTGCCGACGATCAATTTCGATGTTAAATCTTTGCATGACAGCATCTGCTACTTGTTGAGGTGTTTCAAAGCAAGCAAGAGACTGAACTATAAAGATTTTTACAGGCTCTTTTAGTGCCGCCATAATTACCCCTTTGTCATGCTACGTCATGCAAGATAGACAAAAAAAAGAGCCTTTCAGCTCTAACCAATCACACAATTCCCACAACACGCGGCCATACTTTTTTCAGATACAAACGGCGCATTCTTGGCAATTTCTAGAAGTCTTTTAACAGACTCATCAGCACCCCATCGTTTTGTTTCACCAAAGAACACTTCAACATCATGGCCAGCCAGGTAATGCTTAGGCAGTCCGGTCATATCGCTATAAATGATTTCCCCATCTTCATCCCGTTCAACTCCGATGTGATAAAGCTCATGTTCAATCAGTCGACAAAACTCACGATCTGAGGCTTGCTCACAGAAAGCAGCATCCACAGTAATCAGATATTGAGGTACAAAGCCGAACCAATCCCGCATCTGTTGTTCCTGGCGTGCTTTCTTCCAGCCGCCCACGTTAAACATCACTTTTTCACATTGCCCCAGCACCATACGTTTTTTCGCTACGGCGGCAGATGAAGCCCAAGCGAATGCAAGAAACTCTTCATTGTCATGGAGTAGTTCAGCAATATGATCATGATCCGGGTTGTGTAGTTCACCGCCGAGAGTAAGCCAGTTATTCAGAACCCATTCTTTAAGCTCTGGCGCAGGTGCCAAGCGAATGGCTTCCTCTTCCTCAGCCTGATCAATCAGCTCCGTCGGCGGGAATGGTCTGAACTGTTCCATCTTCTAATCTCTCTAACTGACTTCGAATCCAGTTAATTGCATAACCCGATTCAATTTGATGAGGTTCAAAGCGCGCAAATGTATAACCTTGATCTTCAGCAAGATCATACTTATTAAATGAATTCGCTATCTTTTTCCCACCACGACCAACCGCCCATGGACTGCCCACAATTTCTATAAGAAGGTTCAGCTTCACAATATAAAAATCAAACCGCCAATTTTTGGTTGATTCAAATTGAAACTTTCGACGATAACCAATGGCATGTTCTTCTAATTCTTGAAATAGGGTTTCTTCTGCTTCTAAGTATTTTTCTTTGGCTTTCGGTAGTGGCTTATTGCGGGGTTTGGTTTTGATTGGACGCTTCTTGGTTTTCCAGAAATATTCTTTTTCGTCCATATACACCCCTTGTATCAGCAATGTATCGAGAAGATATAAATTAAATACCTTGACTATTTAAATAGTGATACAGATCAATCTGGCGACCGGTTTATTATAAAAACCTTTGAAATATAAATAAGATATAAACATTTAAATCCTACATATATCTACACTTACGCCTCCAAATCATCCCATTGTAAGTGCTACTAGTATGTCACTCTGAATAGGTCGAATCTTCGGCAACAAAAATTGAGAAAACTATGTTAGTTAATACAAATACCGCTCAAAAAGCTTCTTTCAATCAATTTTCAAATAATGCTACTGAAAACAAGCCTAAATCAGAAAACCATACACAGAAGCCTACACAAGATAAACCCAATCAAAATGATACAACCTCCACTAAAGAGCAAGATGATCAAAAAGAAAATACAGATAAAAAGTAAATCATCGCTCAATCTTTTGATTAGTAAGAAAAGCCTATCTACCTGATGGGCTTTTTGAAATTTGAAATATCTATTCTACACAACACCACTTCAAATCATCCGGCACAGTTAAATACACACCCAACTGAGTCACAGTAAAGTCATGCACGTAATTCAAATACTCGGTCATCTGCTTAACGCTTAATTTTGTAGTACTGCAAAGTCTTATCACCTGCTCTGCAATCACCCGGTATTCTTCACATTCATTCTGCTTGAGCATTGCAATCGCATTACAGGTCTCAGCAAACTCCTGATCATCACGACGGTAGATATAAATCAGAAAGCGCTTCTTAAATTCGTAATGCAGCTGGTCTTTATGGGTGCCATTCTTCTTTTCGATTTGACCCAACCACATCCAGTACAAACGATTCTGCGCAGTTGATCTATCATCCTGTTTCTGATCAATCACCACCCTTAAAGGCTTACCCTCATTAATCGCGTGGGTGTAATTGGTATGCATGTAGTTAATGGCTTTGGTGATGTCGGCATGACTCTGGATAGGAAACACGGCTTTTTGCATTTCCTCTCCTTAAAACTTATCATGATGCAAAATTACAAAATCAAGAAACCATAATGCTTTATCTCATTGGCATCTTATTTTTAGGATTCATTATCTATTACTACAGACTTGATCAGGCCGACTCTACATCAGGCGAGTTTCCTCTTTATCTATGCATTTCATTGATCATAATTTGCATTGGTCGAGCCTGGCGTGTTCCGACTTAATCAAAACACCTCTTTATCTTCCATCACCAACATCTGATTCACTCTCACCAACCACCGATCAAACATTGCTTCACTCTCTACCCGGTTGCCCAATTGATAGGTATCGAACTCAAAATGACAGGAGTGGCATAGCGGCACAGTGAACTCATCACTGGCTTTAATCGATCTACCTTTGCCATGTTTCGCTGAATTACTGTGAGCCGCTTGTGAGTTTGGATTACCGCAACGGATGCATGGCAGCTTTCTGATTGCTGCTAATCGCTTTGCATCACGCATATAACGCCACACGTAAATTCTTAATCCGCTCTTTCAGCTTAATCATGATGCCGTCAATTGCCAGCAGCTCATTGCGCGTCAGTCCTGATCTGCTGAGATTCTGATACTTAGACAGCTCAGTACTGCAATATTCTAAGTCTTGTTTCGCTTGTACTTTGTCTGTCATGGGTACCACCAATAAGAAAAGAAAAACCCCGCCAAGTTTGTTATCTCAGCGAGGTCTTATGTGCCGTAATGCGTTCGGCAATTTTTTAGTCAAAAAAAACCCACATCATTGGGGTCGATGTGGGCGAAACTTGAAATCCAAAATGTGGAGATTTTGAATAATCGGTAAGATAATATGTATTATATTTGAGATCTAACTCGTTTTAAAAATAAACTATTAATTACTAAGTGATTTTAACGATTAAATTGAATTAAGTCACTTTATTTCTTTCATACAATCACGACACACCTTGATTTCTTCATCATCAACCGTGTAGTCGATCTCAGTCGCACCATGTAGGCCGAATAAACATAATAAGAATTGGAGCATTTGGCTCTCCTTTTGATCTCATAAGTAAAGCAAACCACCGGATGCCTCAGCGCAATATTTCCGGTAATGCGCTATCTATGACAGGTTTGCTTTCTTTTGAAATCTGGCACGCCATGTAGGACTCGAACCCACAACCATTGGTATAGAACACCCATGCTCTTTCCAGTTGAGCTAATGGCGCTTTAAAAAGGACATGGCAAATTGCCACACCCTTGCCTTAGATTACGATACTGACCAGCTCGGCAACTGATCTACCGCTACTCACAATCACACACACCTAACATGCACGGTCTGCTTTACTTGCTTTCAATCCTCTTTAGGTCGGGGCGCTACTCCCTGGTCTAGATTCCCGAAGGAGGTTTACTCGATGGCATGTTCCACTGGTCAGCACTCCAGCAGGCTTGGGTCGCCTTTTTACAGGCAATAAAAAGCCCACTTACTCGTCAAAATAAGTGGGCCAGTGCTGTAGTCACTTTCTTCGTATTACGTCTTCTTCTTATCGCAAAAACAATATAGCACCAAGGCTTTGATCAGAAAGTATAGAAAATACTAAGAAAATGTTTTTAAATGTTGAGCTTGAGTTAATTTTCTTTTCAAATAATAAATTCTAATCATCAAAAAAAATCCTATATTGAAATGAGCTTTCAGTTTAGCCTCAAGAAATCTATTTGGAGGCCTCTATCTTTTCAACTATCTTCTCAAGATTTTCAATCTGTCTTTTTTTATCAGTCCTATACTGATAGAAGCAGAAAAATAATAAAAATATGGACGTGAACAATATTCCGCCTACAAATATAAGATTTTTACGTTCCAAGACTATACTCACTTGCTCTGAATATAGTTCCAAGTATGACATCTTGTTGATTAAAGAAATATTAAAAAAGCCCACCATTTGGCGAGCTTTCCTCGATGCTTAAACCTATTTTTGACATTTCACGTTAAACTGGTATTCGTCTTGAGTGACTTTAATTTTAATATTTTTATATTTTCGTTTGTTTGGATCCATTGCCGAGCCAGCCACTTCCTCAAAAAAGCTACGATCATTCATTAGCTCGCCATACGCTTTATAGCCTAATAAAATCTTTTCAGGCTTTTCGCCTTCAGCCACTAATTTACCGAGAGTATCTTCTAGTTTTTTAACAGTTAAAATCGCCATTTCAATTAGAGCTCAAAAACAAAAAGGCATTATCACTTAATTTTATGAATAAATAATGTCAAAAAAGCCCACCTTTCGATGAGCCTTCTATCAGTAGTGCGACTTACTTACACTTCGCGCCACTATACCATGAATTTAACAAATGCTTTCCGGAAGGTCAAGAAGTTCTAATCACTTATATTCAATAAATTTATATCGGCAATGCAGTGCAGCCAATCCACACTTTACATCTTGCTCTGCCCCATACCTAGATCGCTCTGGTGTAACCATCTGCGACCACGAATTCCCATAAAAATAACGGCAGATAATCGCATCCATCCACTCATCCATGATTTCACTCTGACCCTGCATATCCAAAATCAAACGCTGTACTGCCCGAGCCTCGTTATCATCGATCTCACAAACAACTCCTGATCTTGATAACTTTGGCTTTTCCTCTGACAACATGGAATCAGCAATAATTTGACGAGTCTTTCTCACACCCAACTTAAACTTGCGCTGCTTTACAATCGCTTCATCCATAGCAACAGCAATAGGGTTAATGCTTTTGCCACACGTTCCAGCCACGCTATTCATCCATGCTCCAAATTGATAAAGCCATTCCTCTAGTGAGTACTTACCCCAATCAACCGCCTGCATAATATTTTGAACCTTAACCATCGCATTCATCCCTATTCCCTCTTAAATCTTGCTTAAATCTAAAATTGTCATTGTTCCCCAATGAACTGCACCAGTATCAATCCAGTAGCAGTTATCGCGCTTGCATGGCTTCTGAGTAACCGTATGCCCCATGATTACCGCATCAACTCCTGAAACATGGGTGTATTGATTTTTATCTTCGTCCAGTCGATCACGGCCCCACATGGCTAATTCTGTTGGGAAGCGCTTGTGATCAATAATGTGTTGAGCTTTATCAAAATTATTAAGCTCATCCTTAAACTCATCCCAGTCATTCTGCTCAATATGACCATGGACAAAACCGAACTTTTTACCCTTGTGGCTAATCTCTAATGCAATCGGCAGTGTTTTTAATTTTTTAATGATTTCGCGCTGCACCTGATAATCCAGGTCATAAAACCACTCACCACCATTTTGAATATGGCAATTGAAGTAAGAGCGATTAACATCACCCATGATGACCAAATCTTCATGATTACCCTTTACAGATGTAAACCAAGGTTCATCAATAAGACTTACACATTCTTCATTCTGGGTCCCACGATCCACCAGATCACCAACCGCCACCAGTAAATCATTTTCAAAGTCGAAGACGATTTCTTTAAGGCGGTTCATGAGCAAGTTGTAGCAGCCATGAATATCACCAACGGCATACAACTTTCCTTTGATTTCTTTATCCCAAATTTTGACCTTCATAGCCCTACCATCTTCTCAATTTGCTGTATCGCTAAACCTGACTTCACTTGATCTGTACTAAACCTTAATACTTGAAAACCCATCATTGTTGCGGCGTTATATTTTTCCATGTCCCCGATATACCCCTTGCCTCTTGTATGCCTACCACCACTCCAGATCGCACCTTCAACCTCTACCAGTATCTTTTTTCCTACCAGGTGGAAATCAGCTCTCCATTTCCGCTTTGGGTGAAACTCAAATTCCTGCTCAAACTCAATTTTTAAAGTCTTTAGTTCTCGGGCCAGTTTCGCCTCAAACTCATTCGGTACTTTTTCGCCTTTCACCTTAGGACGCTTGGAGCGCCCTTTCGGTCTGGTGGCTTTCACCATTTTTTTATATTCAGCGATTGAGTAGCTGGTCATTCACACCATATCCTCAAAACGACGGCGCCAATTGCCATGAAAATAAACATCAATGTTTTGTTTAGATCCTTCACGCCGCCACCTTCACTGTGAAAATCTGCTTAGTCTTTTCAGTTACGGTGAAGCCTGCAGGTGTAGCGCCATCTCTCTGGATATATCCGGCATGCTCCAACTGACCTAAATAACGCTGTACAGTGCGACGATTACCCTCCATTAGTACCATCACATCAGAAACGCTTGTTTTGCCCCGTTTAGCCATCATTTGACGCAATATACGAATCATTTTCTCGCCTTGGGTTACGGCATGCATCGATGAGCACCAATCCATGGTTTGAAAGTCATATTCTTTTGACATGATCAGTGACCTCCCAATCGCTCACGAATAACCTTAGGCACCTTCACCCCATCCATCTCGCATTTTTCCAAGTACGACTCAGGATTTTCAAAAGGATCTGGCCAAGGATCGGCTATTGCAGTTGGTTGGCACTGGAGGCGTTGAGGCTTTGGTACCTGGCGATTTTTCACGTTCATGCGCTTTTTAAGTTCTTCAAGCGCTTGCTTTGCCACTTCATTTGGTACCGGGTTATGATCCTCAGCCTTGCTTTCAATCTGCATCACAGCATCCAACACGCCATCAGGCTCACCACGTTCTTTAGCTTCAGTAACGAGTCGTTTGTACACACTGCAAAATACGTTGTGTACGGTATCAGTGGTTTTTAGCATCCCATATGGACCCACTACAGCGTCATAAGCTGCTTTAGCTAGGTGATTGATTCGAGCAGAGCGGTTTTCTTTCTCAAAATTAAGAGCCTGTAACCATGCCTCATCAGCGGTCTGATATTCATACCCACCTAAACACCAGTCTTTAAATTCTGGAATCGATGGTGGCCAGCTTGCCGTGTCCAGTCGCTTAAGACCTCGCAAGAATTGCTCATAAGTCAGCACAGAAAGTTTCTGAGCAAACTTGGCAACCACTTGCCCTTTAGTCTGACCGGCCCATTGATCAGTAAATTTTTTGCCGTGTAGCTCAATCATTTCCTTGATCAGTAAACGGGCATCTTCTTCGCCAAATTTGCGAACTTGTTGATCAGGTCCATTCACTTGATTTGAGATCTGGTTATGCATGGCCCACCCCCTCAACCGCATGGATATCAATTATGGCTTGTTCTTCAGGTTGACCTAATTCAGCAAACCACTCCTGTGCTTCACGTGCTGCTCGGCTTTGGTATCCAGAAGGTTTGGCAGCCGGTGCAGATTTCTTGGCTTCACGTAGACGGCGTACTTCGTCTTTGTTGTTTTGAATCCAGGTAAACCATTTCACCAGCCATAAGCTTGGTGTATTTTTGCTATCAGACTTAGCTGAGAAGAAATCACCAAAGTTTGTAAACATAGCAATCAGATCTTGTTCTGGTAGACCAGGATTACGCTGCTTTCCAAGTTCTATGAAATCGTAGTGAATTGGATATACATGTACGCATTCAAGAATCGAATAGCGTTTGTGATCCTCAGCTTGATATTGAGAAAATTGAATTGGTGGAAAAGAAATTTTTTCTTCGCACGCATTACTACTACCACTACTATAAATACTGGTTATTGGTTCATGGTTATTGGTTAATGGTTTATGGTTTATGGTTGGTTGCACGTCCGTTAAATTTCCGTTCAACGCTGCTTCAACGGTCGTTGGATTCTCATTTAACTGACCTTCAACGTCTGTTGAACTTCTGCTATTCGAATGATCATCATTTGATGAACCACCATCAGAGTTCCGTTGCTTTTTCTCTGCGCGTTTTTTAGCAGATGCTTTTCCAGCATCACTAGCCTGTTTGCGCTTACCGTGATATTCAGCGATTTCACGTTCACAACGATTGTTGATATAAACCCCATCCTCAAGAGTAAAAAACTCATCAAGAACATATTTCAAAGCAGCTGTCTGGTCTTCAGTTGTACATTGCAAACGGCGAGCCAAACGCTCCAAATTGGATGCATCAATTGGCTTTTCAGTGTCGTAATACATATCTAGAAGATCTCGGTAGATCGCACGCTCAACCAAGCTCAAATGGCGAGTTGCATTGTTGAAATCCCCTATATGATGTTGGTAATAATTCATAACTTTTCTTCCACTTTGAGGTATGCACCAATGCTCTGACCTTCACGCTTTAGCTCATCAAGCATGTCGTCTAAGCCAAATTGATTGTTCCGCTCAACTAAATAATGAATAAACTCATTTTTCACTTCAGCCATTTCTTCATCGTGATGACATTCATGCTCTTCACATTCATGGGTCTCACATTCAAGACATTCATACTCAAAGCCGCTTTCTTTCATTTCATCGGCAATCGTATTTAAGTCAGAACCACTAGATGAAGATATGAAGCCAAGAACATCTTCTAAAGTTATGCTCATGCTGCCACCTGCTGTGCTTTACGCATCTTATTGACTAGGCCTGTAATACGAGTCAGGCCAAAAGCAGTGACACGCATGTGCAAGAACACACGCTCCTTGCCATCGTTGCGATTTGTGATTACTGGTGATGTACGGTTGGTGAATACGCCATTAATGACATACTGGGCATGTGGTTGAAGCTTGCGATCCGAGTCGCGGTAAACCCACTTTCTGTCAATCAATAGCTTGATTAGGTCTGATTCTTTAATACCGATTGTTTTGGCACATTCACGCAGGCAATAAGTATTGGATGTATCAGCAATGACTTCTAATGCTTCAGCCTTAGGTGCAAGTACTGCTACTTTTTCACTTAACTCAATATTGAGTTTGGCTTGCACTTCGATTGCTTGAAGTAGATGTGCTGGGTTGGTGATGTCGAAACTATTTTTAGCCTTAAGTGCCTCTTCCATTGCGGTCATACGGTCAAATACTTGAGCTTGTAGCTCATAGCTATATGACATAGCCATCAAGCAGGCTTCGCGTTTTGGGAAGTGGTAGCAAGGATAAGTACGGCCTTTAGGGTCTTTGTAATCTCCAATAAATTTTGGAGATTGATTTCCCCCCAAAACCTTAGGTACTTTTGCCATAAAACTATCATGGCGAAGTTGCACTGGACTGCTTTCGTTTTTAGCGCGGTATTCGTTAATAAAGTCAACAATCTCAAGTGATGACATTGTTACTTCGTTTGTGTTAAAATTTCCTTGTGTTAACATGTTCATAGTTTAAGTCTCCGATGATTTGAACACCGAAAAAGCCTGAGTTCTGACCTCAGGCTTTTTCTCGTTGTAGAGCCGATAAATACTTTGCACACTCGCCTTTCATGGCCTTACGCAAAGATTGAATTTTCTGTTCGATTTCTTCGAGAATGCGATCTGTCTCATCCATTTCAGCAGGTGTCACAACCCCATCTTCCAGAGCAGATAAAACCTGCTTATTTGCTGCGCCATTTCCAACATTCATACCAAGCAGTGATTCAAGAACACCTAGTTCATGGTCCTTGCCTTGAGCTTGATCTACTGGAACTAGTAAAAAACCTAATTTGTGCGCCCATACTTTTAATGGAGCTGGGTTTTGTGTGTAGGTCAGCATTGCTTCAAATGCCTTTAGACTCGGCAGGTGGTTTTCCATATTTGGATTGGCATAGTTCAAAATCGTGTTATGAGACACGCCAACAAGATCAGCTATCTCTTTTGGAGTAATGCCGTTCGACTGATGCACCATCTTGTGCAATGCGGTTTTGGTCTCTTTCGATATATCCATGTGAACACCTTGTTTACTTTCACGTTTATTAAAAAAGCTAAGTTGCTGATAATTGGTTTAAGCGGCGGTTGGGGTCTTCTTTAAGAAAAAATCAAAAAGATTTTTGTGAGACAGCTTGTTGTTGCTAGCCTCGACAATTGCTTGAATTGTCTCCATGCGCGGCTTCTTGCGACCATGGATTAGGTGTGACTCCATATATCCATAGGAAACACCAACGCTAGAGCAAAACTGGTTCCTCTCTTTTTCGTTTAATGATTTCCAGTAGTCGTATAGGTTTGGCATAAAGAATACACCTATTGGGTAAATTAATAATAAATATACCTGCTAGGTAAAATTAATTCAACCTATCAGGGTATTTATTTTTTCTACCTAACGGGTAAATTTAGTAGGTGATTTAAATGATGGGGTTCGGTATGGCTGACTTGATGCAAATTCATGAAATACGGTTGAAGAATGCGCGAGACTTGATGAAAGAATCAGGGTTGAGTCGTACTGATTTCTCTGAAAAGGTGGGTCTCTCCTACAATTTAATCAGTCAATACATTGGGAAGAACCCAACGAAAAATATTGGTGATGAAACAGCTACTAAAATAGAAGAAGCTTTCGGCAAGCCTAAAGGCTTTTTAGATCAGGCGAATGCTATTGCAATGCCTTTAGATGCGACTTTAAGTAAAGGTAGTATCCAAATAGCACCTATTGAGTTTCGTGGCGCTGAGGGTAGTAAAAAATATAATGTGAGAATACCGGTGTACAGGGATGTAAAGGCTTCTTGTGGAAGTGGGATAGAGAATTTTTTAGAAGATCCAAGTGAATATTTAGACATTGATCCATCGCTACTAAGGATTTTAGGTATACAAGCTA
Source organism: Acinetobacter sp. CIP 64.7 (assembly GCF_000369745.1). Lineage (GTDB taxonomy): Bacteria > Pseudomonadota > Gammaproteobacteria > Pseudomonadales > Moraxellaceae > Acinetobacter > Acinetobacter fasciculus. Next base: position 720,147 of record NZ_KB850179.1, read on the forward strand.
AGCCGGAGAATCTACGTGTGATTTATTCCGATGAATACAGCATGTGGCCAACTGTAGCGCCGGACAGCCCTCTTTTTATTGATGTGGCTGATAAAGATCCCAGCATGCTTAAAAGTGGGTCAGTGTATGTTTTTAAGCATAACTACGAGCTAAGAATGAAAAGGATTTTTATAAGCTATGCAGGCGGCACAACAGTAAGGCTTGCAAGTGATAATCCTGACAAGATTCGCTATCCAGATGAATTTATTACTAATGAGCAGCTTAATGAAATTGATTTTATTGGTCGCTTGGAATCTGCTTTAGTTAAACCTTAAAAAAAACAAAAGCCGCTATATGTGGCTTAGATTTTATCAAGATGTTGAATATGGTAGCTCCCCAAAAAAGAAGGAAAGCATAATGATCGCAACACTTAATAAATCCAAAACTGCGCTAACAATTAATCGTCAAGAATTTAAATTGGCATTAGGTAAAATTGGTGAAGGGATTGATAAACAAATAGCCTCGCTTAAAAAAGCCAAACAAAGCTATGACGCTGCTGAAATAGCACGTGAGGTCATTAGTGAGGCAAATATCTTTGAAGCTATTATTGAAGGCTTTAACGAAGCAGAAGGAACCAATCTAAAGCTGGCGGACATAACCAATCTTGAAGTGGCACAAGGGTGGATAGATGAGTTTTTAGAAAAGTATTCAGATGTATAAATAGCCCAATTAATTTTTCTGGCTAGACTAAATAACTGCAAATCCGACGCAATTTTTTTTGATTGAGAGTGTTATGGTTTTAGATCGTGAAATACAATTAGCTATGATGCGCAAGATGCAAATCGTTTATCCATCCTATTATGACTTTGATACCGACTACCCTGATGGTCATCAAGATAGAGATAAAGCTTTAAAAAACTTATATTATTTGCGAGCACATGAATTAGTTGAAGCTAAAAGCATAATTATCACTGAATACATGGATGGGGATTTGGTTTTAGACTTTGGTGCTAGCACGCTCACCCATCATGGCGTGGACTTTCTGGCAAATGATGGCGGACTTTCTGCAATCCTAAGTGTTATAACGATTAAGTTTGAAACCCAAACACTTAAAGCAATCCTAACAACCAAAATTAATCAGTCTGATTTAACCCCTGAGAATAAGAAATCAATGATTGATGCACTCGAAGAGCTTCCTGCCGAGTCCATAAAACACCTGACCACGAAATTACTGGATGAGTGTGTTGATAATCTGCCGGCAGCAATTCTTCTAATTGGAACGTGGTTGGGCTCTTTCTAACAAACTTGAGCAACATATTTCCGCCATCAAGAAGAAATATATCTTTATCTACGTCCATCTCAGTGTAAATACCAGGATGCTTACCGTTTAAATGAAAATATAAGCTTTTTAATTGATTCATAAAAATTACCTTTGCTGTGAACCCGGCACAGCTTACTGATCGGGTGGAGAAATTAAATGGACAATATTCTTCAATTTCCAAAAGTTGAATCCAATAGCAAGGATGAAATTAGAAGTTCATTGATAAACAACCTTGTTGAAAATGGTGCATCAAAAGAACGTGCTAATTTAATAGCTGAAAGAATGTCTCCATTCTTAGATATATTGTGTAGCTTTGAATTCCATCCTGATTTTCCAGAAAATCCAAAAACTGAAGATTACAATTTACTTTTTAAACAAATTTCTGAAAAAATCTCGATATTTAGGGAAGAACTCCTTCTCGAGAGAATTAGTAGTGAGTGCTGGAATACCCAATGTGATTGATTTGGGTTCTGGTGTTAATTCACCATCCTTCAGATCAATCTGGTCCTGACTTATATTTAAAGCACTTAGGCAATGATGTTGATTTGATTGACCATCTGATCCGTGAAAGTGCAATTTAATCTTTGTTACATTTTCCTCAGTGAGATGTTCCGGATCAGTAATAAGAATGCCTATAAGGAATCCTTTTGGTCTCTGACCCACTTTCACCGAGATTAGTTCGCCCTTACTGGTTACTCCGATCATCTCAACAAACTCCAAACAACCCACCCTGTGATGGGTTTTCTTTTGTCTATTAAATCTTATTTCACCTGAAGAGTAAAAATATTTTTACCATTTTTACCTAACAGGTATTTACTTTATTTTACCTCACAGGTATATTTTATCTCACAAACAAAGAAAAGCCCCAGCGTTGCAACGAACAACCTGAGGCCTGACCCACACTCTCTCTGTGAGTAAAGTAATTATGAACACAAAATTAACTCCACACAATAGCTTCAAGGTAACTCTGTTTACTGCTGCTTTAACTGTAAGCGCCTTAGCGTTTGCTCATCTTGCTGACTTTGGTAGTGACCAGGTAGCACCAACTCAAAATATTCAATCTGAATATGGAATCGTCTCTTTAAAGATGCTCGACGATGTACACGGTGAAGCTGTCGTAAATCTGGATGGTTTCCGTTTGGAAATCACTTCATTTGAAGTTGAAGCATACTCGGATGATTACGGTGTACCAGGTTCCGAATTCACCAATGTAGAAGTAATAGAACTGGGTGAAATCAATATATTTGATGCCAATGGCAATCCGTATAAAGACTTCACTGACTACCAGGATCACCGTGAAATCAATTCAATGATCGCTGGTCACATCATGAAACATCGTCTGGTGGAGGTGCAGTCATGATTTTAAATTCTGCTGATCAAATTTTTGAAGCACTTTTAAATGGCCAGCTAGTCTACTGGTGTGAATGTGGCTCTGATGACTGGTCTCCTCTAAATGATCGAACTCAAATTAATTTTGTAGATCTTTACACTGGTTTCCTGCAATTCAAAGCAGATGAGCTACCTGTAATTCCAATGCCGATTGAGCTCAACTCAACTCATCGTTATTTCTCTGAATACATCAAGACCTTTGAAGGACTTGAAATCTATCGAGTGGGTAAAACCCGGGCGAGCTATTTTGCCCTACGTGTCAAAAGCTCAGGAACTATTGCTGACTATTTCTGCAACACAACTATCTATTCCATTCAGCCGGACGGCTCATTGAGGAAGATGGATAAATCCCTTACTCCGAAATGGATTTTAGATGGACTGGAAAATGCGCGTGTTGCTATGCGCAAAAACAAGCGTCATCAAGTTTTAGAAAGTACCGGCTTCTTTGCATCGGAAGACTATAAGAACTTTAAGCGTAATAACCGTCCTGCAGGAGTACGTTGAGATGGCGATTAATATTATTCCAGCGAATCAAGCGCTGCTAGTTCAGGCAATTATTGTTTATCTGTATGCGGATCCAGGCTTGGGTAAAACCTCTATCGGCTTTACGGGTGATAAAGCTATTTCATTCGACTTTGACAAAGGTTCCCACCGTACTGGTGAATTGCGTCGCGGTGCTGTAGTTCAGGCTCACCAGTGGTCTGATGTTGCAAACCTAACAATGGCCGATCTTGAGCCATACAACACCATTGTGATCGATACCGTCGGTGCAATGCTTGAAAGCATCAAAACACATTTAATGCTCAATGCGACCAACAAGCAAAAAGATGGATCGTTAAAGCTTAAAGCCCAGGGCTTGGCTAACAACATCTTTAAGCAATACGTGAATACGCTGATCGCTTCAGGAAAAGATGTGGTGTTTATTGCCCATGCTTCTGAAGATCAAAGCGGTGACCAGGTAATTTATCGCCCTGATCTGGGTGGTAAAAACCGTAATGAGCTATATCGCATTGCTGACATCATGGGCTATTTGACCACAGTCACCACTGGTGAAGGTAAGAATGCCCGGGTAATTAGCTTTAAGCCTTGCCCTACTCATCATGCTAAAAATGCGGGTGGTTTAGGTGGTGATACTGGTGAAGTATGGGTGCCGGATCTAAAGACTAGCCCTACATTTCTGGCCGATCTTATCAAACAGGCTAAGGACCATATCAATACCCTGACACCAGATCAATTGGCCGCAATCAAGGCTCAAGAAGATCTAGAAAACTGGGTACAAAGCTGTGGTGAGGCCCAGTATGCGAGTGATCTAAATCAGCTCACTCAGTCTCTTGAAGACACTCATCTGTATTACAAGAATATGCGTGCTGAATTAGTTCGCCGTGCTCTAGAAATGAAGTGCACGTTTGATAAACAACGTAATGCCTGGGTAGATCCACCAGAGTTCAATGGCATTTCTGATGAGCAGCTGGCCGATCTGCAGGATTTCATCGATACCTGTGGCCTTGATGCGAAAACAGTGTGTGAACACTTAGGGCTTGATGCTCTCAACCAGATAGAAGCTTCCAAATTTGAAGCCGTAAAAAATGAAATAGAACAAGTAGCTAAGGGAGCAATGACAGCATGAAAATTTTAAATAGCAAAGAAGCTTTTGAGGCAATGATGGCTGGCCGAAATATCATGTGTCGTGCAGCTGGTGAGTTAATGGATTTTGATGATCTGTCTCAATTCCCGGCTACGATTTTCGCTATGCCAGGCTATGAGTTCTGCATCAAGATTGAAACCATGGAACTGGCTGGTATTACATTTACCAAGCCTTTGACTCTTGATGATGTCGTGGAAGATCAGGAAATCTTTATTATTCATCCTGACCATATCTCACAGATTAAATACAGCAAACAGTGCATGGAGTATTTCAAAGCTGTCGACAATGGTTTTGCTCAGGCGGATAAAGAAAATGCCGAATTACAATTGGTTGCAATGGGTGAACTATTTGGTCGAATGATTGTCTATCCTCCAACTATAGACAATACAGGCAAACCCAAAAAGAGACGCTCAACCAAAGCTAAGAATGAGACTGAACAGGCTGGTATACCAGCTGGCCCAGGTGATGCTGTACCAGATATTGAAAAACAGCCTGAGCCAGAGCTGATTCAGCCTATTGAAGCCATAGAGCAAGAAGCCACTATTAATACTGAAACTCCAGTTATAGAAATTGAAGCGGATTCAGTTGAAACCGACCGGGTAAAGCTTGTTGAAAAGTTCACTGCACAAATTGATCAGTTTACTAAGGAGGATGACGTTCTTTCATTCCGTCACGTATTTCTGGCCAATGGACACTTAGATCAAAAAGATCAACAGCACTTGTGCAAGCTTACGGAAGATAAATTGCTTGATCTGGATCCAGAGCAATACACGCCGAAGGTTGAACCTGAACCAATCGCAGATGAAGTCATTGAAGTCGTGCAACCTAGTTTGATTGATCAAATTGAAAACACTGCACGTAAACAAGCAGCAGTGGAAAGTGCTGAACATGGTAGTGCCTCTATAGATCTGTTCTACAAAAAGAAGAAGCAGGTTTTGATCAACCGGATCTATGACATGGATTCAGTAGAAACTTTAGAACGACTGGCACCCGCAATACCTGCAGCCAAATTGTTACCAGCTGATCACCAGGAGCTACTCAGTATTTATGCACAGCGCAAAGATGCTTTGGCTGCTGAAACTGGGGAGGCTTCATGAGTTATTCCTACTCTTCTATGACCCGCGTGCTGCTTGTGCAGTACAAGGGTCGGATCCGGACCTACCGCAATATCAACCTGTTTAGTATTGACGATTGCCTGCGGGATTTTGTGAATACCTGGGGGTACAGATGATCTTTAGGATTAAAAAGAAGCACCAAGTGGGCTTCAAATTATGGCTTGAAAAGCTGGGTTATACAAAGAAAGAGCTTGCTGATGGTAGTACTACTTTTTCGGGCAAAGGTACACGCAAAGCACTGAGCTATGTGTTTTTAAAAAGTGATTTAACAGGTAATGCAGCATGTCAGGTGCTATTTGATGAATATGAAGAGCACCTGGATAACCCAGCTTATTTAGATGTGAAGGTGGCGTGATGGAAAAGAATAAATTGTGGTGCGTAGGAATCTGCCCTGAAGATGATAGTCCGCATGAGCAGTCACCTGCCGTATCAAAAGAAATTGCTGAACGTGCTTTGGCTCGTTACAGAGCAATGACTAAGGCTGAAGGCAATCAGTTCATGATCGAATCATTTGATGAATACTTTCAGGTTCAAGAATGGAAAGGCACAGCTGAAGAACACCAGGAACAAATGTTTTACACAGAAGACTGGTTTAAAGAACCGATGTACCAGTGCAAAAACATGCAGCAAGCCGAACAAGTATTTAAGTACGGTGAAATCGTGCATTGCTACAAAAATGGTGCTGAATTGATTACTTCTGATCTTAAAGAGGCCCAGCTCTTCTATGAGGTGATGTGATGGATAGCATGAATCAAGTAGTTGAGCCAACCCCATTTGATGATGCGCAATGGCTCTGGTGCGCTGACTGGTGCAAGAAAAAAGGTTTAAGCCCATACGATGCGAAGAACTGGGCAGACGCAAAATTTGAATATTTGAAGGCTCAAGGAGAAAACAATGATTGATATTCAAAAACCATGTGAGCCTTGTGAAGATAGCAATATCGATAAGCAAGTAAATCTGATGGATCAATTCATTGAAAGCGGTGAATTTGACAAAACTCTAAATGATTTTTTTGGGTTACCTGAATCGGTAAAACAAAGTTTGAAGGAGATTTCATAATGGGAGCAGCTATGAAAATTGATGATCCAGTTGATATCAGTTTTATGTTACTCATGAAGTACCGTAAACCTGTAATCAAACTTGAAGAGCTCTTGCCGGATTACTTGCCTCATCTTACAATTGAACAAGCAAATAAACGTGCAAATAAATGTACACTTCCATTTCCTGCATTTAAATCGGATGGAAGAAATTCACCTTTTTATGTTCATTTAAGTGATGTGGCTTTCTGGCTCGAATCAATACAAAAAGAGTCTAAGAAAGACTGGGTGGCAATGAACCATTGATTGCTAAATTATTGATTAATTGCCGTATGGTTGCACCTATTTTGCACCTTGCACCATGCGGCTATTCAATAAGATGCTAATAAATAATAATTTTTATAATGCATATGTGATTAATCTATCCCACCTGCCATGGGAGCGACAATCAAATTGTTTGACAGTTGATATGGACCAATATACATATAAATTCATCACTTTTTTGATGGGCATAGTATACTGCATCTGCCTTATTCGCTCATCTTTTCAATTAATTTACGACACCATGAATAAAACTTTCGCTTCTTGTTTTTCTTTTAGGTCATTGTCTGTACTTGTACTTTCTCTGGGCCTTGCCGGTTGTGGCAATGGTTCATGGTGGTCAAAAGATGATGAACCGACACTTGAAGTTGAACATATTCGCAAAGCTATTCCAAACCGTGTCAACCAACGTGAGTCTTGGGCACAAGATATTTATGACATTACCGAACAGCTCGGCATTCCTCAGACCAAGGAAAATGTTTGTACGATTGTGGCAGTGGTTGATCAGGAATCTAACTTTGTTGCAGATCCTACTGTTCCGGGTTTGGGTGAAAAGGCGGTTAAGGAAGTCCAAGGTCGCCTTGATGAAAAATTCAAAGATAAGCTTGGTCAAGCAATTGGTGGCACAGTTGCAGGATATTTCCAGGAAGTTCTCAAGAACCATCCGAGTCCTGAAGACAACTACTTAAGCCAGATGCGCCGGGTCAAAACCGAACGTGAACTCGACGAATTATATCGTGAAATATTTGATTATATGTCAAAGCATTATCATGTTAGCGCCCTGACTGGTGCTGCCAAACTGGTCGGCCAGAATATTGGCGAGAAAATGAATCCAATTACCACCTTGGGTTCAATGCAGGTACATATCAGCTATGCGAAAGAACATAAACGCCAAGGCGGCAATATCGCAGAGTTACGTACCGATCTCTACAGTCAATATGGCGGTCTGTATTATGGGATTCATCGCCTGATGATGTATCCGGCGGATTATGACAAGCCAATTTATCGTTTTGCGGACTATAACTCGGGCATGTATTCCAGTCGAAATGCCGCTTTTCAGAGCATGTTAAATGATTTAACTGAAGCCGAACTTGATCTGGATGGCGACTTATTGCTCTATACTAAAGATGGCGCGATCCGTTCGCAGAAGAGTCAATCTGAGCGTGAGTTAATCAGTGTTTTTGCCAAAAATAATTTTATTATCACTGAACGTCAAATCCGAGCTGATTTAAAGAAAGAAAAAGATAAAGACTTTGAAGATACGATGACTTATCGTGGTGTCAGCAAGCTTTATCAGGAAAAAACGGGTAAAGATCCTATCTATGCCATTATGCCTGAAGTGGTCATTTCCGGACCAAAATTAAGTCGTGATTATAATACTAACTGGTTTGCTACCCGCGTCGATGGTCGATATCAAACATGCATGCGCAAAATCAAAAATCTAAAACTCTAGCCTTATTTGATTTTGATGGAACCCTGTATCTACATGATAGCTTTACCGGGTTCATTTTCCATGCCTTAAGAAAACGGCATATTGTGAAACGCGGCATGCAAATTTTGCCATGGATACAGGCCTATTATTTAAATTTCTATCCGGCACACCGCATGCGACCCAAATTGTATGCCAGCATGTTTAAAGACAGTGATGCCGAGGAAATTCTGCAATTGACTCAGGACTATGCGCAAAAACTGATACTTAAATTAAACCCCAAACTATTAGAACAGCTTAGGCAACATCAGCAACTGGGTCATGAGATCGCGCTGGTTTCAGCATCACTGGATTTATACTTGAAACCGGTCTGTACCTATTTAAATATCGATTTACTGTGTAGCGAAGTTGAAATCAAAGCTGGAAAAATAACAGGATTTTATCAGACTCCAGATTGTAGTAATGCGCAGAAGAAACTGAGAATTTTAGAAAAATATCGTCTGGAAGATTATGCTGAAATTTATGCCTATGGTAACAGCGAAGAAGATCAGGAAATGCTGAGTTTGGCACATCAACGCTATCTGGAAGGACAAGATCAGCAATTGCCAAAAATTAATCTACCATCCGATTCAATGACATATTAGGGCTTTAAAATTTCCGCTTTATTGATACGCCATAATAATCTTTAACAAGCACTTAAATGACAGATGAGTTGTCGCTCAATGATACTTTTAAGGCAGATCTGATGACTGAATCATCCAGACTTTTTTGTTTAAATATAAGCTTCATCCATAAAAAAAACACCTCAAATAAGGTGGTTTTTAGCTTTAAGAAATATTATTTCTTAAACGGAAATGCATATTTCACAATACGTTTGATTACGCTGCCATACTGTTTTACCAGACTGGCATTGTTGTAGTTCAAACCATATTTTTCACACACCGCCTGAACTTTTGGCGCCATTTGGCGGTAACGACGGGCAGGCACATCAGGATACAGATGATGTTCAATCTGGTGACTTAAATGACCCGTCAAGATATGGAATGCTTCAGAACCGGTCAGGTTGGATGAACCACGGATCTGACGCATATACCAGTGACCACGACTTTCATTTTGCAGTACCGATTTCGGGAATACTTCTACATCTTTGGTAAAGTGGCCACAGAAAATAATACTAAAGGTCCAGATATTACGCAGACCATTGGCCACCATATTGCCGGTCAAAACAGGTAAAGCCGCAGGACCTGCGATGAGTGGGAAGAATACATAATCTTTAAACAGCTGTTTACCGATTTTGCTCTGCATTGGACGCCATTCTTCTTTGGTCTGCTCTTTGCTTTTACGGCCTTTGAAGTATTTACCCAATTCAAGATTCTGAATCGCAACACCCCACTGGAACAATAAACAGAATGGCACTGCATAAATTGGTTGTAGTAAATAACCCGGTTTCCAGCGCTGTTCCGGGAACAGGCGTAATAGGCCATAACCGATATCATCATCCATACCTTTAATATTGGTATAGGTATGATGCTTAAAGTTATGAGTTTGACGCCAGTTGTCTGAAGTCCCTACGATATCCCATTCATAGGTCTGACCATTGAGTTTAGGATCATTCATCCAATCATATTGACCGTGCATAACGTTATGACCCAGTTCCATATTTTCCATAATTTTGGCAAAGCCCAACAGGCCTGTACCCAATAACCAGGCTGGCGGGAACCAGCCTGCAAACAGCAAAGCACGACCGGCAATCGATGAATAACGAATGGTTGAATAGACACGACGGATATATTTGGCGTCTTTCTCACCTAGATCATCTAGCACTTCTTGCTTAATCGCATCGAGTTCACGTGCAAGTTCATCAAGTTCAAACTGGGTTAATTCACGGTTTTTAGGATTTTTAAAATACTGTAATTTTACTGGCATATTCATAGGATAAAACTCGCTTATAAGTCGATGACAAGGTCAGTCTGCGCTGAGTTAATACAAATTTTGAGCAGGTTACCGGGTTCGGTATTTTGCGCACCGTTGACCAAATTCTTGGTCGAACCTTCTACTTTATTGCAGGCACATTTATTACAAATGCCCATACGGCAACCATGGGTCGGTTTAATATTTTGCTGTTCCAGACTCACCAGAATGGACTGGCCTTTTGGAATGCTGACAATTTTTTTCGACTGGGTCAGGGTGACATTAATAAAGCCGGTATCCGATTGATCCGCCAAGCTCATGCTAAATGCTTCACCTTTAAACTGTTTTGCCTGAGCAAAAAGCTGTTCTGCTTTAGATACAAAACCTGAAGGGCCACAGCAATATACGATGCTATTTTCCAGATTTTGCAGATCGGTCAGATAGGTTTCATCAAGACGTGCAGCAGCTGGCTGTTCTTGAGTGGCATACACATGAAATGAGAAATTTGCATGTTTTTGAGCAAGTTCTTCAAACCGTGCTTTAAATGCGGCATCCTGATCTTTTTTAACCCAGTACCAGAGAGTGACCGGTGCAGATAGTTCACCTTTTTTGCTCAAGCTTTCCAGCATACTGAGCATTGGGGTAATACCACTCCCTGCTGCAAGCAAAATCAATGGACTCGTCTGCGCAGGCAAGGTCATATCACCATAAGGGTGACCAAATTCGATCACATCACCCACTTGTGCCTGTTCTGCAAACCATGTGCTGACTTTACCAGCATCGACTTTTTTCACGCTCAGCAATACATGCTGAGAATCGACACGGGTCAAGCTATAGCTACGTTCATAACGAATGCCATTCACTACCACATAGACCGGATGATGCTGCCCTGCTTCACCAAACTTAAATAAGCGATTCACCTGAATTTTCAGACTCAGCATATCCTGTGTTGCATTTTCTTTGTGCACGATCTTGCCTAATGGCTGATTCAACGACCATACAGGATTGAGTTTCTGAATCCAGAAATTAATCGCATGCTGATCGATTACACTGTCAGACAGTGCATTCAACGGCGTTTTAAGTTTTTGGAGTACATGCATCGTTTGCGACATCACCTTGGGTTTTTAATTATTATACACATGTATATATATTTGTATATACAACTGTATTGTTTCTAATCATTTCACAAGCTTGACTGGCTCGGTTATAATAAAATGATTCATGCATGAACCTATCGATGAACGAGCCTTCAATGAAAATAAGCAGTGACGCATCTTTATTACAATCGAAAAGCATTGATGAGCCGATTATCGTACGGAGTGTCGGTCGCAAGGCCACCATTACCAAGGAAGAACTGTTTCAGGCTGCGTTGAATCTGATTGGGCCACAAAAAAGTATTTCCTCTTTAAGTCTACGTGAAGTCGCGCGTGAAGCTGGTATTGCACCGAACAGCTTCTATCGTCATTTTAAAGATATTGATGAACTGGCCATTGAGCTGATTGATCGTGCCGGAATTGTATTGCGTCAGATTTTGCATGAAGCACGTCTGCAAGCTTCTCGCCAGAACAGCATCATCCGCAGTTCTGTGGAAGTTTTTATTGCCCAGCTGGATGCCGATGAAGGCAATCTGAGCCTGTTATTACGTGAAGGCTATACTGGCTCCAAGTCTTATAAACAGGCGGTAGAACGCCAGTTAAATTATTTTCAGCAAGAACTTCAGGATGATTTGATTCGTCTAGAACGCCTAAACAACAAGAAGTTATTTCATCCGGATATTGCCGCCAAAGCCATTACCCAACTGGTCTTCAACATGGGCGCCAATGTGATTGATATGCCTGCCGAAGACCGCAAAGAAATTGCCGAACAGACCATGATCATGATCCGGATGATTCTGGAAGGTGCGCGCCATCTGGAAGATTCTCAACTGCGCTAATTTTCCGATTTGCATGAAGCTGTATAAAAGAGACGTAATCAACGTCTCTTTTTTATGAGGATTACAAAAGTGCGAGTTGGGCTTTAACCACCGTTGCAGTGGCTTCCGGATACTCAAGCGGGAACATATGCCCGCCCTCGACCACTGAATAATTAATTTGATAAATCTTGTGCATGCCTTGGGGTAAACCCTGCTGATAAAACTGGCTCTGCTCTGCAGTCATCAAATGAATCGGTACTTCAGGCGGTCGGCGTGGTGTTCTCCACCACCACGCGGGTACTGTCCGGAAGATTTCCGCTTCTACCTGTTTTGGAATGGTTAACGTCACCCCACCGCGTTCAGGTTCTGGCTGAATACCGCTCTCGATATAATCAGCAAAACACTGCTCATCGAAATTTTTAAATAGGCGGTTAGATCTCAAAGCTTCAATCGCGACCTGTTTCGATGGCCAATAATCTTTGCGTTTCAGCGTTATTCCTGCAGGTGTATAACGATCAATACTTTTCAAATTCAGCTTTTTGACCAGTTCAAATATGGCGCTGTTTTTTCCAATCACAAATGGTGGATCCATAATGACTAGTTTGGAAAATAGTTCGGGACGTCGATACGCCGCCATCAGGGTCACCAGACCACCAAAGGAATGTCCTAAGCCAATCACCGGCTGCTGAGGAAATTGCTGCTCGATATCTGCAATGACTTCATCGACCAGATAACGCCAGTCTCGCGTAATTGGATATTGCGGGTTCATGCCAATAAAGGGAATCGCTTTGACCTCATAGTCTTGCTGAAAACAGTCCAGAAACTTTTGATAAGTTGCGGAAGGGATACCATTGGCATGAGTAAAATGTAGGGCTTGCTTCATTATTTTTAAACGCAGCGCGTATTCATCCTGAAATCGTAAGATGAGCTTACCGCTTTAAAGATTTATTCGGCAGCGCACAAATGCTCAAAGCATGACCTCAAAGTCATTTCTCGCTATTTCTAAAAAATAAAAGACTATTTCTGTGATACAGTCAAATGTTGCATCGGTAGAAAAGTCGCTCCGCAACTGGCCTTATCTCCCGCAATGACTACCGCTCTTCCTTTGACTGTAACTGATAAGTCGCTAGCAATTGCTGCGACCATGGTCTGGCATTTTGGACAATAATGCTTCATCCCATTTAGATGCACGGCTATACCATTGATCAAAAAAGAGGGTTCACATTCAGTCACCATGCCGCCATGACTGGTCTTTGTGCCAAGGGTAATCAATGCTTTTGACATACATTTGTCATTCTTATTATTCAGTAGGCTAATTTTAAACAGGAGAAAAATGACAGGCCAGCATTCTCCGACAAAAAAATAATAAACCTGGATTTTGCCCATAAAAAAAGCAGCCGAAAGCTGCATTTTTTAATTGTGTAAAACTTAAGGCTTGACCACGACCATCACCTGAATCGCTTCAGGCGTTACCGATAGACCATCCAGTAGGCTTAGACCTTCTTTCTGCAACTTCTGTAAACGCGCAATTTCATCTTCACGGATACTTGGGTTGAACTGTTTCAGATAGGTCAGGCGATCAATTTCATATTGCCATTTGTTGCCATACACTTCTTTGGCTTGCTGCTTGAAGCCCGGCAATGCACTGCGTGCCAGTTCAAGCGCTTGCTGATAACGAGCTTCAATCACATCACGACGTGCTTTCACCACCTGACGGCAGCTATTGCCATCTAAATGATGCAAGTACGGTTTCAGGATTTCTGGTGCAATCTTCTGGGAGAGATCCTGACCTTTTTCACTAAGCAAGACACGAATCAACTGTTGCGGCAAGCTAGACGGCAAATTCAATGCTTTCGGTGCCACCACATCGACCTTGAACCAGACTTCTAATAATACCGAACCTTGTGGCAATGCTGCCGATTTTAATACCGCAACGTTGGTGCTACCAAAGCCTTGCGTATTGATCATTTCCATCACGCTTTCAGTGAATGGATGTTCAAGGGTCAGGTATTGTGCATCTTCACGGATCTGTGCCTGATCACGATAAAAAGTGGCAGTGATGCCTTCTTCATCCAGCGTCAAACCTTGAACCTGCATTTGATCTGTTGGCTTGATGATCACGGTACCGTTACTTTGCTCGTCAAAGTCAATATTCGTAGACGCCATAAAGCGTTTCATGAAAATCGGCAAAGTGGTATTATCATCATAATCTTCAAGCGCGTTGACAATTTCCTGTGCGACCACTGGACGGCAAGAGTTGTATTCCAGCAGACGGTCACGACCTTCCTGCAATTCAGCTTCCAAAGCTTCACGTTGCACACTGACTTCTTCCAGCAGGTCTTCAAATGCTTGACCTTTGTCTGCAAGTAGACAGTCTTTCAAACGGACAATAAAATTTTCCTGCAAGGTTTGTGCAGTTGGGGAAATATTACTGAAAATATTCAAGGCTTCGTTATACCAGCGGAACATGCGTTCTTGCGCAGTTCCCACCAGATAAGGCACATGAATCTGAATCCGGTTTTCTTGACCGATACGATCCAGACGACCAATACGCTGTTCTAACACGTCTGGATTGGCTGGAAGATCGAATAAAATCAGGTCAGAGGCAAACTGGAAGTTACGACCTTCCGAACCAATTTCCGAGCAGAGTAAAATCTGCGCGCCATACGAATCTTCAGCAAAATACGCCGCAGCCTGGTCACGTTCCAGCAGGCTCATACCTTCATGGAACATTGCGGTACGGATACCGGCATGTAGACGCAGTACATTTTCCAGCGCTTCAACTACTGGCCCACTACGTGCAATCAGTAAGACTTTCTTGTGTTTTAAATCGGTACGCAAACGCTCCATCAGCCACATCACGCGTGGATCGGCTTCCATCCACGAGCCGTCTAGCTGAGCTTCTTCAGGCCACATTTGCTCACGCAACTTACCATCTTTCGACCAGTGTTCCGGTGCTGGTAATGGTGCCGGCTGACAGTCACGACCCGGGAAGCCCTGAATGGCTTCACGCGTATTACGAAACAGGATACGACCGGTACCATGACGGTCTAAAAGTTCGTGAATGGCACGGAAACGCTGCTCAGGATGATCTTCAATTGAATGACCCAACAAGGCCTCAATCGCAGTCAAATGTTCTGCTTCAAGTGGCAGATTTGACATCAACACTTCTGCAATTTTAGCGGTGTGCTGATATTGCGCTTCTTCATCCAGGAAACGATCCAGCGAGTTAAAGCGCTGCGGATCGAGTAAACGCAGGCGTGCAAAGTGACTTTCTACCCCGAGCTGTTCCGGTGTTGCCGTCAATAACAATACGCCCGGCGTATGTTCAGCCAGTTCTTCGACCAGATCATAACGGTCATTACCGCCATCTTCTTCGCTCCACATCAAATGATGTGCTTCATCGACCACCAGCAAGTCGAAACCGGCTTCGAGCGCCTGTTCACGCAGATCTTCATGGTCGACCATCAAATCGACAGAGGCAATAATTTTTTGTTCGGTCAGGAATGGGTTTTGTTCAGGATCATGCTCTTTGATTGATGCAGTACGGGTCAAATCAAATAACGAGAACTCAAGATTGAAACGACGGCGCATCTCAATCATCCACTGATATTGCAGCGAATCTGGTACTAAAATCAGGATGCGTTCAGAACGGCCAGTTTTCAGCTGTTGATGGATGATCAAACCGGCTTCGATAGTTTTACCCAGACCGACTTCATCGGCCAGTAATACACGCGGAGCAAAACGCTGACCGACTTCATGCGCAATATACAACTGGTGTGGAATCAGGCCGACACGTGAACCGACCAGACCACGCAGTGGACTGCTTTGCATATTGGCCTGCATCAGCAGCGCTTCAATACGCAGGTCATACCATTCTTTATAATCGACCTGACTGGCCAATAAACGGTCTAGAGGCTTGGACAACTGGATGGTGGCACCAATGCGGGTTTCATTCAGCGATTTACGTTCTTCAGTCCCATCTTCCAGGGTACGAATGACGTGATAACGCACCACGCCATTGCGGTCTTCCACGGATTCTACAATCCATTTGGTCCCTTCCTGATCCTGTAATTCATCTTTCACATTAAATACGATACGAGATAAGGGTGCATTGCTACGTGCATAGACGCGAGTTTCATCGCTTTTCGGGAATAAAATGCTAACCGACCGCTCATCAACATCAATAAGAACGCCTAAACCGAGTTCTGTTTCAGTATCTGATAACCAACGTTGACCAATAGCAAATTGCTGCAATTTTTCCACCTTTATCTTAAGTACAAGATTATGAATATTAGGCTCAATCACGAAACGTCATTGGAGCAAAATTCCATACCTTCAAGCAATGTATTTTGACATAAAGCTCACTAAAAAGTGAGCATAATTCACGCCGATTAAAGAAGTATTTCCTAGAACGGCGCCGGACAATAAAATTCGACCAGCTGCTCTGTTTGAGGATGATAAAAACTCAAACGTTCCGCATGTAAACATAGACGTGAACTGAGCTGTTGCTGTTCGGGTGTCGCATATAAGGTATCGCCAATAATCGGATGTCCGAGATATTGCATATGCACCCGTAGCTGATGTGAACGGCCGGTAATTGGGGTCAGTTTCACCCGGGTCACAGGCTGTCCCTGAATATTAAAATGTTCAATCGCCTGCCAATGCGTGATGGCCGGCTTATGATGTGCGGGATCTGCGATATGTAAGGGCGGACGGCTTGGATCATACACCACTGGCACTTCAATAGTGCCTTCACCTTCGAGTGTACCTGCAACCACAGCCTGATAGGTTTTATCAGTCTGGCGTTCCTGAAACTGGCGGGAAATGGTTTTTTGTCCCCATTTAGTCAGACCAAAGGCCAAAATACCGGATGTATCGCGATCCAGTCGATGAATCAGTAAAGTTTTGGGTTCTAATTTGACCAGACGGTTGATCAGGCAATCTTGTAAGTCTTCTGTTTTACCGGGAACTGTGAGTAAACCTGCAGGTTTGTGGATGACCATGAAATCGTCATCACGATGTATCAGATGTTCGGTTAGAAAATTACTCAAAGTTCAATCCCAGGCTGATCGCGAAAAACAAGGCGGCAATGATAGAAAGCTTAGCCAATAATTACAATGCGCATTTATGTAAATGACGATGAAATTTCCGATTTAGCGCATAAAAATGCTCAATCTCAGCGCATCAAGCTGAGGATTGTAAAATGAAGCCTGCCAATTCATGCAAAGACGGATGCTTTAGCACATCTTCATAACGGATATTGGCACCATGCGCACGCCATATACCGACTAGACTCACCACCGCTACCGAATCCAGACCATAATTTTTTAAATCGACATAGGGATCAATTTCCAAGGCATCCATATCCAGCTGTTCTGCGACAGCCAACATAATGCCTTTGGTCGACAATACATATTCTGACGGCGCGCTTAAATCCCATAAGCGAGTCAGGCTATAAGTATTTAAGTGATGTATGCCCTGTGCCGAAATATTTTCGATCCATTGAATATGCTGATCTTGATTCGCCACTAAAATGGCGTCATCGACCACACCGATTTGATCCGTCACACTCATCAGATGCGGCAAAATCTGTTTCAGCATTGGCGTGACCTGACCGGCAAAAATTAGTTGCGGATGCGTTGAGGCATATTCTCCCAATTGCTGCATGCCTTGCATCAGGTCATCACCATATAAGTCAACAATCGGAATATCGAGTGCTTTGGCTTTATTGCTGATCTGGATCAGATGACTCATTAGGTCGCTTTCTTGTATGCCTACCATCATCCTTAAATTTTGTAATCCCACTAAAACCAAAACAGATTCATTTGATGCAAGCTGCCATTTGGCTTGGGATGGAGCAAGTTGGATTTTTTTAGGGATGGGGTACAGCATGGGAGGCTCTTATAAATACAAAATAGCATGATGATTCATGCTATTTTAGTTTAGCATCGATTTGAAAAACACTTTGATTTCACAGAGGTTTATTGTTCTAATTTCGTATCATCGCCATTATATTAAATGGCTTTAATTTTGCTTAGCCCTATATTCATTAAATGCTAGAAGCATTCCCTCTTTTTGTTCTGCGGAGGCATCTGGAAATGAATAAAATCTTTCATAATCTTTTCTAAATTGGCTGCTTTCAATTCTTTTAGCTAAGTCATCAATAAAACCTTTTCCTTGAGTCTGATATTGCTGAATCGTTTGTTTATCTAGGCAGATAGTTTTCGCCCAAGAAACTGCACTCATATTTATACAAACATTGAGGTATATATTTTCGCTATCCTCATATAGTTCCCAAAAATAAGGCTCTATTTCTATAAGTTGCATTTCACTAGTATTTCCAAACTTTTAATTATTTCTAAAATTAACATAATACACGTTATACGAAATTCTTTTGATTTCCTTTTTAGGTGGTGTTTCAAAAAGTATGCTGAAAAAAAGCAGGTTGGATTTTGATAAAATAGAGAAATGCGAATAACTCTAGAAATCAAGTGTCCAGCCTGCCTAAGTGACAGTATAAAGAAAAATGGCACAAAAGTAGATGGTAAGCAAAATTACCAATGTAAAATATGCAGACGTCAATTTATTGGTGATCATGCTCTCAGTTATCAAGGCTGTCACTCAGGTATCAAAACCAAAATATTACACCTCATGGTGCGAGGCAGTGGTGTCAGGGATATAGCAGAAATTGAAAGAGTAAGTATCGGTAAAGTTCTACGGACACTTAGCCAATCAAAATATCAACTTCGAGCACAGCAAAGTCATTATGAAACCCTTGAAGTAGATGAGTTTTGGACTTTTGTTGGTCATAAGCAAAATAAACAATGGCTAATTTATGCCTATCATCGAGAAACAGGTGAAATTGTTGCTTATGTATGGGGTAACCGAGATTTAGCCACTGCAAAACGACTTAAATTAAAATTGAAGCAGTTAGGTGTAAGCTATACATGTATATCAAGTGACCATTGGGATAGCTTTGTTACGACCTTTAAAGAATGCAAACAGTTGATTGGTAAATTTTTCACTGTGGGTATAGAAGGCAATAATTGTCGATTACGGCATCGAATCAGGCGAGGCTTTAGGAGAAGCTGCAACTTCTCCAAAAAGCTTGAAAATCATTTCAAAGCCTTTGATTTAGTGTTCTTTTATATCAATAATGGATTCGTTTAATGCCAGCATACTTTTTGAAACACCACCAATTTCTCAATGGCTACCTGTGCAATCTCCGCATCTTCAAACGACTTCACACCCGACACACCCATCGCACCGACGAGCTGGCCTTGATACAGAATCGGTTCACCACCTTCCAACATTCCTGAGAAAGTTTCCATGGTCAGAAAACCCATCTGTCCGCCTTTGATAATATCCTCAAACAGTTTGGAGGGATGGCGACTCATAGCTGAACATTTAGCCTTTTCGACGGCCAGATTTGCAGTCATCGGTGCTGCACCATCCATACGCTTCATCGCAAGCAAATTACCCGTTTCATCTACGACTGCAATACTGACATTAAAACTGTTCTGAATGGCATATTGATGGGCTTGATCTAATAAAAATTCCGCATCGCTTAAAGTCAAATAATGTTTGGTTTGCATGAAAATGATCTCTAATTTTAAATGTAATTCCCCCTAAGCCTGAGCCATATATAGCGCAAGAATACTGGAGGAAGTCTTTAAATTTTCATTTCTATTCGATAGATGAAAGCCCTCTCCTTTAAGGCATAGGTATCTACACAATTCCTGAACTTTGCGTTAAATTGAAGAGCATGCTCTTCAATTTAACATCTCTGGCCTGGATCAGCGTCTTGTCAAGCGCTATAACAGCCTTGTAAAGCTCAATATGAACCCTCTTGCTTCACTTGCTCCGGCAATCAAAGACCTGGCTTCTGCCCAAAAGTCGAGTTTCGCAACCACACAAGCGGTCTGGCGATTCCTGAATAATGACAAAATCTCTTTTAGTCAGTTAAACCAGCCAATTGAACATCTTGCATGTGAACAGATCAAGGCATCACCGCATCAATATGCATTGATTGTTCATGACTGGTCTCAGCTACAGTATGTGAAACACCATCATAAAATTCAGCGCCTGCAAAGAACCCATCAATATGATTCAGGCTATGAATTGCAAAGCAGTCTGCTGGTTGATGCAGCCTCGGGACTACCTATTGCGCCACTGGCGCAGACACTATCAGATGCCTCAGGCTGCTATTCCACATTCAGTCAACACTCTGCTGGGCGCAAATCTCATCTAGATTCACTTACCGAACAAATCAAAGTGATTGAACAATATCCCATTGAGAAAACATGTGTTCATATCATTGATCGTGAAGGTGACTCCATTGCCCACCTAAGGGAAATGAGCAGCCAGGGTTTTAAATGGCTGATTCGGGCGAAAGAAGGCCATCGAATTGAGCATCAGGGCAAAACATGCAAAGTTGCAGAAGCCGCAGAACGAGTAGAAACGCAGCAGGTCCAGCCGATTGCCTATAAAGGAAACCGGCATATGTTGCATGTGGGAGAAACTGCTATCCGGATAACACGTGCAGCAAAACCGAAGAGAAATGACGATTCAGGCCAACGGGTTGCTCCCCAGCCAGGGAGTGCGATTGAAGCCAGATTAATTGTTGCCGTAGTGAAAGATGATCAGGATAAGACCGTCGCAAGATGGTCACTAATCAGCAATGTTCCATCAGAGATTACTACGGTAGAGATGACGACCTGGTATTACTGGCGCTGGACAATTGAATGCTATTTCAAGCTGCTCAAGCAGGCAGGTCATGATATTGAAGCATGGCTTCAGACCAGACCTGAAGCCATTTTAAGGCGGTTACTGATTAGCTGTATGGCTTGTGTTTTAACTTGGCGAATCCAGCGTTCTGAAGATGAACACCATCAGAAAATTCGTGTATTTCTCACCCGTCTTTCAGGTCGGCAGCAGAAAAGAGGTAGGTTGGAAAGTGCACCTGCCTTATTGGCAGGGCTTTCGATTTTACTGAACACTCTTCAACTGCTCTCGGAATATTCAATAGATGAACTCAATGAGATAGCCACAATGGCATTAGGTATCTCATAGATGTGTAGATACCTATGCCTTCTAGGAGAGGGTTTGGGAGAGGTATTACGCTTTCATCTCAGCAAAAGTTTCTTTAGCCGCTTGAATCGTGTAAGCAATATCTTCATCACTATGCGCAGCAGAAATAAATCCTGCTTCAAAAGCAGATGGTGCAAGGTTTACGCCACGATTTAACATGCCATGGAAGAATTTACGGAACGCATCGACATCGCATTTCAGCATAGAGTCGAAGCTAGTAATATCTTCCTGATCGGTAAAGTAAAGACCAAACATACCGCCCACTTGTTGGGTCTTGAATGGAATGCCTGCTTCATCAGCAGCAGTTTGTAAACCGGCGAGCAATTTTTCGAGTTGTGCGGTTAATTTTTCATAAAAACCTTCGGTACGTAAATGCTTGAACATCTCGATACCGGCACGCATTGCCAGTGGATTACCCGACAATGTACCTGCTTGGTATACCTTACCCAGTGGTGCAATACATTCCATCACTTCACGCTTACCACCAAAAGCGCCCACTGGCAGACCTGCACCAATGATTTTACCTAAAGTGGTTAAATCCGGAGTAACGCCATAATGTGCTTGCGCACCACCCAAACCGACACGGAAACCGGTCATTACTTCATCAATGATAAACACTGAACCATGTTCATCACAGACATCACGAATCGCTTGCAGGAAACCGTCAATTGGTTTCACCAAGTTCATGTTGCCTGCGACTGGCTCAACAATCACGCCGGCAATTTCCGAACCAAATTTGGCAAAGCATTCTTTTAAAGTCGCGATGTCGTTATATGGAAGTGTCAGCGTATGTTTTGCAAAATCCGCTGGCACGCCTGCCGACGTCGCTTCCCCTTCACCACTGGTCAATAAACCTGAACCGGCTTTTACCAATAATGAATCCGAATGACCGTGATAACAGCCTTCAAATTTTACAATCTTGTCACGGCCAGTATAACCACGCGCTAAACGAATCGCGGTCATGGTCGCTTCTGTACCTGAGTTGGTCATACGAACCAGCTCAATCGATGGCATGATCTCGCAGATAATGTCTGCCAGTGTGGTTTCATGAACTGTGGGCGCACCAAAGCTCAAACCGTCTACTGCGGCATCCTGAACCGCTTTAATAATCGCTGGATGCGCATGACCCAAAATCATCGGCCCCCATGAACCTACATAGTCCACATAACGTTTGCCATCGACATCATACAGATACGCACCTTGGGCTTTTTCGATAAAGACCGGCGTCCCACCGACACTATTAAATGCGCGTACAGGTGAATTGACGCCACCCGGGATATGTTTATTGGCTTGTTTGAACAATTGTTCTTGCTTTGGAGATAAGCTCATGAAGGCACTCGACTCAAAATTAAATCAATCAAAAAATTTTATGCTGTAGCTTGAAAAAGCGCAGACCATTCATCTAAACGTTCAGGAATGGCATTCATAGGAAGTCCCAATATATCACTAATCACCGCGCAATAATCCGCACCTGACTCAATGACATCCTTTGAATTTTCAACCGTTAAACCACCAATGGCACAGAGAGGCACGTTCAATTTTTCTTTGGCCAGTTTTAAGGTTTCAAGACCAATATTACCCGCTTCAGGTTTACTATCAGTCGCATAAATTGCTCCAAATGCCACATAATTCGCACCATCGGCAATGGCCTGTTTAGCCAGCTCAAGTGAGTTATTACAGCTACGGCCAATCAACACGCCTTTAGGCAAACGCGCAACAGCGTCGACAATCGAACCATCATCCTGGCCTAAATGCACACCCACGCCGTATTTAACCGCCATTTCCAGATCATCGTTAATCACGAAAGGTACGCCATATTCAGCACACATGGCTTTCATGTACTCGATTTCGTAAATTTGATCTTCTTTCGCCACTTTTTTACGGCGATATTGCAAGACCGCAACACCACCATTGGCCATTGCACCTTCCAACTTCGCTAATAAAAGCTCTAATGGATCATCATTGGTAATTAAATATAAACCGCGCATCTTGCTCGCCACTTGCTAGGATGGCTCTATTATAGGCATAACTCGGTTTAATTGCCGCCATCTTGCTGTTTCTAAGACTGGGCAGCAACAGATTTGCAGTTTTTTAGCGCAATTTGTCAATTAAATCTCAAATATCACCATTTTCAGGGATATACGGACTTTCAAATCTGCGTTTTAATCGCCTTATAACAATAATTATAACGTGTTAATGCTTACGCCCTCCGACAAACGCTTTTAGGATTTTGCAGATAACTTGGTGGAGAAGTTGCAAAATTCTAAGAGCGATTTTTTTGTCTTTTTTTCGCCTGGCTCAAGCGTACTCAAATTAATTAATATTAAAAATACCCATTTTCAGGGATAGCCCAATCGGCGCGAAGCGTCTTAAATAGCCTTAGACACAGAAAATAAACAGAAAAATAAATACCTGTGTTTGTAATACCCGATCCTTTCTGGTTTTGAGTCATTCGTTTGTGGGAAAACGTTTCAAAGCCAGAAAGGATCTTTTACTTTCAGCACAAATCCACATGAATTCTTCTATGAATATTTACACAATAGCATGAGCAAAATCTTGAACATTTATTGGTAGCAAACAGGCATAAAAAAAGCCCGGAGAAGGTCGCTCCAGGCTTGGAAAACTGATGTATTAATTAAAATATAATAGTTGATCAAAAAACCTAATCTGCAATACCATAATTATTAGAATAATAATTCTAGACTTGCAAGGCTTTTATCGAAATTTCATGCTTTAAGTGGGCACATTCCGATAAAAGTCATTCTGGCTTAACGGGAAATTTTATCGTATTTAAGGTCGATCAGACTGATATTACCACGCAGGACATCGGCAAACATGCGCCAGTCCGAGATAAAGCTATATACAGGCTGTTTGAAGCTGGCTGGTTTATTGCGCTCAAAGATAAAATGACCGACCCAGGCACAAGCATAGCCCGAGAGTAAACCATAGGCAAAATATCGCGGCTTGCCTTGACGAATGGCTTTAGCAAAACAGTATAAACCGATGCTACTGCCGGCCACGTGCAGACGGCGGCTGATGATATGCCGATGTTCGGTCAAATAGAAGCGATAAAATTCATGATAATTCTTAATCGGCATCTGGGTCTGAACCACCACCTCATTCTTACTTTCTGGTTGTACTTGTACATTCATCTGTCATCATCCTGACGTTTTTGTTTTACCTTAGCGTATATTTTGGCCAAATAACAGCCTTTTGATTCGCGCTTCAATGTATCTTGCACATCCCCGTGAACGCCTAAATCCGATCGTTTTAGCCTAAAATGAACCTATGAAATCTAAGTTTCAAACTTCTGTTTAAGCTTTTTATGCTCAGTCAAGTCTTACATGCATTTTGATTTTGGTTACAATCTGCTGCGCACAAATCTAAAAATATAATTGCGGCTGCTGTCCGCCTCATTTCAAAACCTTATTCAAGTGAAGATTCAGTGCTTAATTGCACTGAACAGATAGGATGATCATCATGGTTGAAGTTGAACTCAAGTTCCAGATTCCTGCGGCAAGACGCACTGCGCTGCTCAAGGCACTTGATCCGAAAAAGTCTCAACAGATCCAGCTTCAAGCCAAATATTATGATACTGCCGACCGCCAACTGGCCCGGCATGGGGTGGCACTACGTCAGCGTCTGGAAGGTACACGTTGGGTTCAAACCCTAAAAGCGGCCGGAAAAAGCCATATCGAACGCTTTGAACATAATCATGATCTAGGGAAATTAACTGCATCTCCTGAACTGGATTTAGATATTTATAAGGAATTTCCAGAAGCCGGGACAATTCTCAGCAATGCGCTCGGTAATCAGTTCGACCAGCTACAACTCCAGTTTGAAACCGATATTTCCCGCACGTTAAGGGTAATTGACTATGAAGATACCCAGATCGAAGTCAGCCTGGATATTGGACAGATCCGTACTCAGCATGCCGAGCAAGAAGTACATGAAGTCGAGTTCGAACTAAAAAATGGTTCAATTCAACATCTGCTGGCCTTTAGTTTTGAATGGGTCAAGAAATACCAGCTCTGGCTCGATGTACGCAGCAAGGCAGAAATAGGCAATTTATTGGCCACTTCACAGCGCGTTAGCCCTGCGACTCTCAGCAAAGAATTTCAGATCAGCAAAAAAGACAGCGCCAGTAAAACCATGTGCAGTCTGATTGCGCAGCAGATGCAGCATTTATTGCCGAATATCGCGGCGATTGCAGCACAGGTCGCAGAGCAGGAACATATTGATCAGGCACGACTGGCACTAGACCACTTATATCTGACCTTGCTGCTGTTCAAAGACTGGCATCCTCAGCTTTCGGACAAATGGGCACATCAACTGGCGGCCTTTAAGCAGCAATTTGAACATCTGCAACATTTGCAACACATGCAAAACAGCTTGGCCGGCTTCCTGCAAAATCCAACCACGGCAGAAAATCTGAGCAAAGATATTCTGTATGCGCAGGAGAAACTCGGCAATCTGGTCAAGTCTACCCAGAATGTGCATCATTATCTGGAATTACTGATGTTCAGCTTAAATGAAAATGAGCATGCTTCCCTGGATCTGAAAACCGCTGCGCAAACTACCTTGCAACAGCAATATAAAGCCTTGCAGGAACAAATGAATCAGACGGATATCACTGATTTTGAAAGTCTGGATCAATTGTCGGGCCGGATTCAGGAACTGAAATTCAGCTTTCCGATTTTAACCACGATCTATGATGTCAAAAATTTGCAGAAATACAGCAAAGCGCTGAACGATGCTCAACTGGCAGCCAGTGAATATCAAACTTTGGCCTCTTCTGCAGTTTATATTCAGCAGACCGAGCTGGAAGCAAGTGACTGGTTTGTGCTGGGTTGGCTGACCGCCAAGCAGGAAGTCTATGCGCAAAAACTGCTTGAAGCGACCGAACAGTTCCTGGTCAGTCGTAAATTCCTGAAATAAACATATTGAAATAAAAATATTGAAATAAATATCACAAGAAAAACTCAAAGCACGCCTTCTATGGCGTGCTTTTTGTTGCAGAAGCACATCACACCCCTGCCGATCTTTGGGCTATATTAATCTGTAAAACCAACATCGCGGAGGAATGACCCGATGGCAGAAATAGAACTCAAATTTCAGATTCCGCCACAGTCTCGTGTGCAATTTGAACAGGACATTCAGAAACTTCAGCCGACTCGGCATCGCCTGTGTGCACGCTATTTTGATACTGAAGCACAGCAATTACAACAACATCAGATTGCCCTGCGGCAACGTCTGGAAGACCAGCAATGGATTCAAACCCTGAAAGCAGCGACCGAACAACAATTTGAACGTTTTGAACTTGAGCATGAATTAAAAAGTCCTCCGGAACATTGTGATTTTCAGTTATATCGCAAACATAAACCGGCAAAAAAAATTCTGAAACAGGCGATCGGTGATCTGGAGACACCACTTATTCTGCAATTTGAAACAGATGTCGTACGGTATGTACTCACAGAAAGTCATCTGGACAGCCAGATTGAGATTGCTTTTGATGTCGGAGAAATTCGGCACAATGATCAAGCCATCGATATTTATGAGGTCGAATTTGAGCTTAAATCCGGCCAGCTGAGTGAATTGATTGATTTCATTCAGCCCTGGGTTCAGCGTTATGCTTTGTGGCTGGATACACGGAGCAAATCGGAACGCGGTTTTGCCTTATTACATGGTGAAGAGAGTCTACCGGTTCAGCATCAGCTTCCCTTAGTGCTTGAGCAGAAAGATCAGATCAGTACGATTTTGCAAAAGATTGTCGTCAATTGTTTGGCTCATCTTTTCCCAAATGCGACGGCGATTGCTGCCGAAAATTATAATAGTGATCATGTGCATCAGGCACGTGTTGCGATTCGACGTTTGCGCAGTGCTTTTAAAATTTTCCAGTCCGTGACTGAACATGTACAGCCAGAATGGCCGGAACAGCTACGGGATATTTTTCAGCAATTGGGTTCTACCCGAGATCGCGATGCCTTGGCAGAAAGCCTGATTCCACAACTGGAAAAAGCAGGTTCCCCCTTACTGAAATTACCGCCACACCGTCAAAAACAGCCAAATATCAGTGCGCTGTTTAGAAGTCCTGCCACAGTAGAATTAATGCTGCAACTATTCAGCTTTAGCCAAGAAAATACAGAGGGTAAAGCTAAGTCTTCGCATAAAATTTTGTGTAAAGGCCTGAGCAAGCTGCATCAGCAAATCTATCAGGATGCCGAGAACTATCAAGAACTGGATATTGAATCCCGACATCGCACACGCAAACGGGTCAAACGCTTACGCTATAACGTAGAATTCTTGCAAAGCTTATTTCCTGAAAAAGAGGTTAAAGCTTATTTAAAAGCCTTAAAACCCTTGCAGGAAAGCCTTGGGCATTATAATGACCTGTTTGTAGCAGACGAATTATTTAGACCTTATGTCAAACAACAGGCCAAGGCTTGGTTTGTGCTGGGCTGGATAAGTGCGGAACAGCAGCGTTTGTCGAGTGAAGCAGCAGAACGTTTACAGCAGTTTGCAGAAAATACCAAGCGCTTCTGGTAAGACCGGGCTTGGTCAAACTGTGCTAGCGATATTTGCCAAACACTTTCCAGGTATTATTATCTGCCAGAGGATCGTTATAACTGTCGCTGCGTTGCTTGCGTGGCTTATCGCGTGCATCGACCAGCTCAAAATGTGGTTCGACACTCAGCACGATCCCATTCACATAAAAACGGGTGCGTGTATATTCGCTCTGGCCATGCTGAAACACATAAGTGCGTAAATCCACAAATTCACGGTGTGCCACCAAAGCTGCAGTATCGTCACTATCAAGCCACTGCCGCATGGCTGCAATCTGCTCGGGTTCGAACTGGCCGCATTTTTCGATCAGGCTGGCGACCCCACGAAAAGTTTTGGATTCCTTGGCGCGGGTTTTATTAATGCGAATCCGGTCAACATGAAAATAAAACAGCGGCAAGTTTAAATGACTCGGCAGATGGATCGCATCCAAGATTTCATCTTCCATAAAAGGCTGAAACAGATCCTGTGCCCTTTCAATCAGCCCGAGCCACTGGCTATAGTATTCATCTACCTGTGACTGGCTGCCATAATAAATCGGCAAGCCTTCAACATTGGCTAGATTTGCCGGTGGCCAAATATTCTGGCGCAATAAGGCAATATCACTTTTTAGGCTTTGTACTGCAATCGCATCCTGCATGGCATTCACTTTTATATGCTTAGGCTATTTTTTAGATTAAGGCAAAGGTTTAGTTTCTGCAAGGCTTTGCCTATAATTAACGATTGAGATTTTAGTGTTAGGAACAAATTCATGGTTCAAAAGATTGAAGCAACCGATGTAACCGAAGAAGAAGCGTTAAATGCGGCATTCTTTGAACGTGCTGATGAATTTATTCAACAAGCCAACGAGTTTTGTCGCGTAGAAAAAGGCTCACAGGAAAAACCGAGCGATAAGCGCGGTCAAGTCAGTGCGGCGATGTTATTTGGTACTGCCCGTTTCAATACCTGGGTGGCAGCGAATAACTTTAAAGATGGGAATGAAATGCGCGATGCCAAAGATCAGGTCATGTCTTATATCTTGCAGCAATTTCAAATGATGCTGGAAGATAACTATGATGAATACTGTGAACAGTTCGAAAACTATTTACGTTTCCGTCACAATGAAGAGTTTCATGCCAACAAGCATAACCATGATCACAAGCATGATCATTGATTAAAATACGAAAAGCCCCGCGGGGCTTTTTTTATTTGCTGTCATTTATCATATTGACTTTAAAGTGATTTAAGCACTATATAAATTGAATAATAAATAAACGAAAACAAGGCATAGCATGCAGCAACTTCCCTTCCCGATCATTGACCCTCATATCCACCAATGGGATCCGTACAATACCCCACATGCGGCAGCGCTAGCGGTAAAGCTGTTCGGCAATCATCCCAAATTACTAGACAGAATGGTTCGACTGTTGAAACCCAGAGACGTCATTGAGACCATTGGCCTGACACAGCACCTGACTGCACCTTATCTGCCTGCAAATTACAAGAAAGATGCAGGACATTATGAAATAGAGCAGATTGTGCATGTTGAAGCCAGCTGGCATGACCATAAAGGTACGGGTGTGGTAAATGAAACCCGTTTTATCGCTGGGCTTCCTTTTGATCAGCACACTATCCAATTGGGTGGAATTGTCGCCACGGCGGATCCGCGGCAGAAAAATTTTAAACAGTTGATTCAATTGCATCGCAAAGCTTCTCCCAAGTTTCGGGGCATCCGTAAAATGGCTGCAGTACATCCAGATAAAGGGATTCATGCCTGGACCGATGAACCGCATCTCTATCCCAACACAGATTTCCTGAAGGGCTTTGACGAACTGGCCAGGCAAGATTTAAGCTTTGATGCCTGGGTGTACTCTACCCAGATTGCGGATGTTACTGCGCTGGCCAAAGCCTTTCCAAACACCCCTATTGTGCTGGATCATCTGGGTACGCCCGCAGGTTTATTTGGCAAAGTGAGCAAAGCTACAGGCAAGACCGAACAAGATCGCACCCAGATATTTGCAGACTGGAAAGATCAGTTGGCAGAACTGGCCGAATGCAAAAATGTATCGACCAAAATGTCTGGTCTGTTTATGCCAGTCTTGGGACATGATTTTCACACGCAGAAACGGCTGGCAAGTAAACAGGAATTAGTGGAACGTGCCGCACCCGTGATCCAGCATACTTTAGACTGTTTTGGTTCTGGGCGCGTGATGTTTGCATCCAACTTTCCAATGGACAGTGTCAGTAGCTCACTCACCAACATTATTGATGCCTTTAGCGATATTGTGCAGGACTACAATGAAAATGCCTTAAAGCCGATTTTTTATGAAAATGCTAAACGTTTTTATCGACTTTGAGTAGATGAGGACATGCTAAGTTGGATAACAGATTCCAGTCTAAATACGCCTTCAGGCAAAGGACTTTGTATTTTACTCACTATTATTTCAAGCTGGATAACGTCTTATTATTATCAAGTGGCGATCCATCATCCTTTTGATCAAGATATTGCTTTCGTTTCAACTTTGCTTGGCTGTGGAATATTGATTTTCCTTCTTATTGTATCTGTTTGGAGTCTGCTCCTATCTATCCTTGCAAGCTTAACTGGAGGGATTGTTTTTAGCCATAGAGCAACCTAAAGCATAAAACTAAAATAAAAAAATCCCCTCACTTGAGGGGATTTTTTATCAACACTATGATGTTTTAACTTGCTTACCGTACTGATCAGCCATCACTTCCACCAGCTGGTCCGGCTTGATGTATTTTTTGATCATGGCATCAATATCGGCTTTGCTCAGTTGAGCAATCGCCTGATCACGTTTTTCCCGGTAAACCAGATTACGGTCTTTTTCCAGCTGTGGAATCAACATAGTGTGAATACGGCGATCATCTTCGAGTGCAGTTAAACGCTGTTTCAAGATACTGGCTTTTGCCGCTTCGACTTCCTGTTCAGTCACGCCACGTGTCAGCAGTTCATTGAGTACCTTATGCACTGCCTGAGAAACCTGTGCGGATTTTCCAGCCGTATAATTGGCACTAATCATCATGGCGCCCACATCTGCCCATTCATCGAGTTGCACATCTGCACTAAAACCATAGACTAGGGCATTTTTCTCGCGTAGCTCTTGTGCCAGTCGTGACGATAACTGTGAATCACCCAGAATATATCGAAATACCTGTAATGCAGGTGCATCGGCATGATCTGCGCCGACCGGCATGCTCATGAATGCCTCATAACTCCCGAATTCACGCTGCTCAGACAACGCATGAATTTTCTGGGCTGGATAGCTTCGATATTCCGATTTCAGACGCTCATAAGGCTGTGTAGCTTTCCAGTCTGAGAAACTGTTTTTCAGCGTTTTTTGCATCGATTTTGGATTAAACTCACCTGTGACCGCGATTTGTGCATGCTGGGTTTTTAAAAACTGCTGATACAGTGCCATAACCTGTTCGCGAGTCGCTTTCTGATACTGTTTTTTGGCCAGTTCAGGCTCGAAATGGAAACGCAGATCGCCAGGCTGATAGATCTCGAGAGTTCGCGCTATCGTCAAGCTCGACACGGTATCTGGTTCAGTGTAAGGACGATCCAGACTGGATAAAGTTTGACTCTTGATCAAGTCAAACTGGCTTTGCTCAAATGCCGGCGTTTTCAGTACATCAACCACATACTGGAAAAACTCTTCAAACTTTTCTTTTTTGGCGCTGATCTGCAAGGTCAGGCCATTGCCGGATGCACTGGCAGTCGCCGAACCGCCTACTTCAATAATTTTATCGGCAATCTGCTGCAAGCTTTGGGTTTTCGATGAGCGCAACATTAAATAAGCGGTCAGATCAAGAATCTCGCCTTTATTCATCAGACTTTGAGCGCTACCAAAATCCAGTGAAATTGTGGCATAGACTTTATCATCGCGTGTAGTCGTCGGAAACAGCGCGTATTTAATGCCATTTTTCAACTTGCCACGCTGAATCTGTTTGTCTTTACTATGCAAATACTGTTTGGACTGCTGTATATATTGTTTTACTTCAGCCTGATAGACACTGACATCTTTCAGAGGCTCTTCTGTTTCGGCCTGCTGATCCAGAGTTTTTGCCGGTGCTTCTGTCTGTGCCAGTTCCTGCGCTTTCTTCTGATCTTCCGGGGTAGGTAAAATATTGCCAGAAATACGGTATTCAGGTTTTAAAAAACTCTTATAGACCTGATTGACCTGATTCACACTCAGGCTTTGAATTGAATTCAGATCTTTAAAATACTGGCTCCAGTCACCTGAATACGCCACTGCATAATCGCTTAAACGTGAACCCAAAGCAGTCGCACTGTTTTTAATATTGTCGGCCTGATTTCGGGTCAGATTTTTAGCCCGGTTTAATTCTGCTTCGGTAAATGGCTGACTCTGTTCTACGCCTTGAATCAGTCCCTGCTCTATCGCTTGTGCCTGATGATTCGGAGCATAGATTGCTCCCATAAACACCAGATTAAAGTCTTTATCCAGCCAGGTACTGGATTGCACCGCTGTTGACTTCCCAGTTTCCACCATATTCTGATAGAGATGTCCACTTGGCTGCAAAGTATAGAGCGTTGGCGAAACAGCCAAAGCCGTTTTAATGCTTTCTTCGGATTGATTCAAATAAAGATTAAACTTGGCCAGATCACTGCCTTTCTTTACTGTAAATTCACGCTGTTTGATTTGCTCTGGTTTAAGCGCTGGGACTTTCACTTGCGCTGGTACATTTCGGGATTGAATCGGACTGAAATGCGTATCCAGCTGTTTTAAGACTTCGGCCTTATCAAATTTGCCCGAAATGACCACAAAGGCATTATTCGGTGCATACCATTGACGGTAAAAATGGTTTAGTTCCTGCATATTGATTGATTGCAGCTCATTTAGGTCACCAATCGGCAAACGGCCTAAATACTGATTGCCATAAGCAGATTTAAACACCTGATCGATCAATACTGAAAATGGCTGATCCAGACGAATTTCACGCTCGCGTTTTACAATATCAATTTCAGTCGGTACATATTTTTCCTGAAGCACCAGCTTGTCCATGCGTTCGGCTTCGAGAAAAATGACTTCACTCAGCGCAGTTTTTTCAGGACGGATCACATTAGTATATTTGGTTGAGTAATAGTCGGTACTGGCATTGGTCATCAAGGTATATTGATCCAGTCGACGCTGGAATTCATCCCCTTTGACATTTTCTGTGCCTTTAAAGGCCAAATGTTCCAGCAGATGCGCCAGACCGCCCTTGCCTTGAGGATCATTCAGGGAGCCGGTCAGATAGACCGTATTCATAAAAACTTTATTTTCTTTATCATTCGGTGCCAGGATAATGCGCAGTCCATTATCCAGTCGGTATTCTTCAACATTTTGTTCCGTTTTCACCAAAACAGGTTGTGCAAAACTCAGTGCACTACAGCCAGACAATACAATCGCCAGACTTAAATTTTTATAACGTAGCAACATTCTTCATCCAAATTATAAATATAAATTTTTATTCGCGCCCTTCTTAGAGAATGATTCTTTTTCTGAATAATCTATTCCAAGCCGGACCATCAAAATAACATGCCGTCTCACCTGACGACATGTAGTTCTATGTAATTAAAAAATTAAAGATAAATCTCAGCCTGCATATATAGCTTGCCGTAACCGGAAATTTCAATTCGATTCTGATCTTGCAAGGCACAATATAGCACCCCACCACGCGCCGAGGCCTGATAGGCAACCAGTTCATTTTTACCAAGTTTCTCGGCCCAGAGCGGCGCAATTCCAGTGTGAATTGAACCGGTTACCGGATCTTCATTGATTCCATTACTCGGTGCAAAATAACGTGAAATACAGTCGTATTGGGTATCTTGTGAAGTAATTGCAACATCTAAATAGGTATTTTGAGCAGTAATCGCAGTACGTTTGCCATTCAACTGTTTCAACAATTCAAAATCAGGCGTTTCATCCAGCACATCCTGTACCGATTCATATTCAACAATATAGCCCTGCGCGTTCAGATAAACCTGTTTAAACGGTTTGCTCAAGGCCTGTCTTAAAGCTTCAGGATATTCAGCAACTGGCTCTGCACGACGAACTGGAAAGTTCATTCTGATCTTGCCATCTGCATCCTGATTGACTACAAAAATGCCTAAGTCTTTTACATGAAAATGAATCGTTTTCCCCGTATCAAATTGATTGAATAGTACAAAGCTGCTGGCCAATGTCGCATGACCACAAAAATCTACTTCCTTGGTTGGCGTAAACCAGCGGATGGCATAATTATCGCTATCGATAACTTTAACAAAAGCCGTTTCAGACAGATTATTTTCCAAGGCGATATTTTGCATCAGACCATCTTCGAGCCATTCATCCAGCACAATCACGGCTGCGGGATTGCCTTTAAACAGTTCTGTGGTAAACGCATCGACCTGGTACATTTTCATTTTTTGAATTCCTGAATATAACGATCTCCAGTTTAAAAGCTTTTTTGCAAGAAGGAACTTGAATATGTTAATGATCTCATTAATCTAGCCTATTAAATAAATAGAGCAAATGGTGCTGCATGACAAACTCCCATCTTCAAAGTGTTCCCTTAGAAAAAGCTTATCGTCTGATTACCCATGGACCTACTGTGCTGGTATCTGCTCAAGACCAGCAGGATACAGATGTCATGGCAGCGGCCTGGGCATGCGCACTGGAATTCAGTCCTGCCAAAGTGACCGTGGTTCTGGACAAAAGTACCAAAACCCGAAATATTATTGAAAAATCAGGTTATTTCGCGCTGCAAATTCCAACATTGAAACAACTGAATATGGTCTATCGTCTGGGTACGCAGAGCCTGCATGATGTGCCTGACAAACTGGCACAATCCGGAGTAGAACTATTTCATTTTCCTGATGCTGATATTCCTGTAGTACAAGGCTGTGCGGCCTGGATACTCTGCGAGATGATTCCTGAGCCGCATAACCAGCAAATGCATGACCTGTTTATAGGCAAGGTGATTGCAGCCTATGCCGATGATCGGGTCTTCCGCGACGGCCACTGGCATTATCATGAAGTGGATGAAGAGTGGAAAAGTATTCATCATGTAGCCGGCGGGCATTTTTACACCATCGGCAATGCGGTGAGCATTGATGATCCGGAATTATAAATTTTTCAAATTTGGAATAAATGAAAGTAATCGCGGATGATCAGACGATATCAACCAGCACCAGAGTATCCGAAATTATGCTACTTTATCTATAATCTTCATTTGATGTGATGTGCTATGACACCCTTTAAAATTCACTGTATTGATGTCCAGAATTCACTGCAAAATTATATCTGGTTGCTTGAACATACCGCGTCGCATCAGGTGGCTGTGATTGATCCAACCGAAGCAGAATTGGTACAAGACTATTGTGCCGAACACGGTTTAACTGTAAGTCAAATCTGGCTGACTCACTGGCATAAAGATCATATTGGCGGTGTGCCGGAACTGATCCAAGGACAAAATCTGCCTGTGTATGGCCCACGGGCAGAACTAAGCAAAATTCCGTTTATCACCCATCCTCTTGAGCATGAAGAACAGTTTAATTTTCATGGAATAGATATCCAGGTGATTGCTGTACCCGGGCATACACTCGGCCATATTGTTTATTTTATTGATGCGATTGATGTGCTGTTCTGCGGCGATACCTTATTTGCCATGGGTTGTGGCCGGGTTTTTGAAGGCACCTATTCACAGATGTATCATTCACTGTCCCGTCTGGCTGCCTTGCCACCGCGCACCCAAGTCTATTGCACCCATGAATACACATTATCGAATGCACAGTTTGCCAAACACGTTGAACCGGACAATTCGGCAATTCTGGAACGCTTCGAACATATTGAGCGTTTGCGTATACTAGGCCAGTGCACGCTGCCAAGTAGTATTGAAGATGAATTGCAAACCAATCCTTTTCTGCGCGCAGAAAGCGTGGAAGAATTCCAGCGTTTAAGAACCCTGAAAGATCAGTTTTAAACCGGATTCAAAGCTGAAGATCAATGCTTCAGCCGACTTACTTATTTGTCATTTGCGATGCATAGAATGTTATTGAAAGGCACGTACAAATTTTGCACAAATTGGAATAAGTTGAATCTCCATCTAAAAAATGTCTTTCTGTGCCATTTTTTGCTTTCTTATAATTAATCAAGTCCTCTATTTTTTTAGAAACCAATTTCAGTTCCAACACATGAAATAATGACTTATAAATAACAGGATGATATTGATTTAAATTAGAGAAATTCGTGGAACATTGCTTAAATAATCAGCATGGAACCTAACAAGTGAATAAAAAAGCCCAATTTACTTGAATTGGGCTTTCACTTATACGCTAAACATATAATTTGTATAAAATAAAAAATAGCATTTCGTATAACGCGTATTATGTTAATTTTAGAAAATCGTAATAGGATAATAAAAATCTATATTGTTTTAAGAGAACTCTCTTATGATTAAATCTCTATAGTTCTTTTAATATTTGCTATGTATCAAAGAATCAAGCAATGGGCTAAATCAATTAAAAAAGACATCTTGGTTGTTTGGCTTATTGCAAAAGACAAGCGAACGCCCAATTCTGTAAAGTTTTTAGCTTTAATTATTGCTGCTTATGCCTTCTCACCAATTGATTTAATTCCAGATTTTATTCCCGTACTTGGGTATTTAGACGATATTATTATTGTACCTTTAGGTATTTTATTAGTTATCAAGCTTACCCCACAAAACATTGTAGATGATTGTAGAATTCTTGGAGAAACCTTAGTTGAAAGGCCTATAAACCGTTGGGCAGCAGGAATTATTATCCTGATATGGCTTGTAATATTGGGATATTTAACCATGTACTTCATGAACGATTCACTGTCTATACTGTCTATTTTTAACAAGTGAGATTTAGATACCCTCTCTCATTTGCACCCATTTAATATAATGGGCATTATTCAAAATTAAACTGTAAACCAAAATAGAAATAAAATGTCTGCTTTCAGAGCATGACATTAGTTCTGTCGTTCAACTTTAAAAGTGACATTGGCCATGTCGATCCCGAATGATGATATGTAGGATAGCAGTAACTAGTTTCTTGGATTCTATTCACTAAAACTGACAACGTATGTATCGCATGAAGCAATGTTAAAGAATCTGGTTACTTTGTGCATAAGTATCCAGTTCACCTTGAGTCACGACACGCACCGCCTGCATTTCATCAATACGTACCAGTAGCAAGCCACCTAAAGCAGGCTGATAACGACGGGCACTGCCGAAAGGCGTATAGGCCACTTTCGACTGAATACTAAAGCTCAACCAGTCTTCATGTCCCAACATCACAGCAACCGGATCAAGTCCCTGCTGCTGCATTAATTCAATTTGCTAATTCACATAGTCTTCAATGGTTAATTCAGTCATGGTGCGGGTATTCAGTTTGAGAATTACATTTCAGACAGTATAAAGCATGCAAATCGAGCTGAAGATCAGAAAACCAGCAGCCGGTATTCTTTTAATAAATAAGTCGATTGGATTTTAATTTCCTCATTCTAGATCTGAAATTTTCTATTTCATACGATTGATAAAATTAGGAAATAACCTGTTTCACTAATAAGCTATTGAATTAGAAAATTAATTATCCAAATTTATAGCTTATAAAAGCTTAATATTTAGTTACAACCTATTCAATATGATAAAAATCATTTACTTAACGTTTAAATTGATTTTTTCTTAATCAACCGATGTTCACTATATACACAAATTCATTTAAATTAATTTAAATAAAGGCATTTGCCCTTTAAAAGATAATTTTTCACCCTTATTTAAGATTTAACAATGATGAAGGAGTGATCTCGTGAAAAAAGTGGTTAAAGCGAAAAATTTGATTGCATTTCGACTATGGTTAGAAAAATTAGGATATTCGGTACGCACCCTGGCGGATGATCGTGGTTTCAGTTTCAGCTTCAAGAAAGAATATGGCCTGGTGACCTGTGATCTGGCAGGTAATGCTCTGGCACTACAGTTAGGCGAGGAATTTGAAGATCATTTAAAAGCCTGATTGCTTCTATTTAAGAGAAGAAAAATAAATTAATCTTTCCACTGATTCAACAGCGCTATTCTCCAGTTATTCAGCCCATTTCGATGGGCTTTTCTTTGTTTAGTAAATTTGAGGCAATAAAAAAGCAAGGCATTTGCCTTGCTTTAATATGATGGTGGGGACGGAGAGACTCGAACTCTCACACCTCGCGGCGCTGGAACCTAAATCCAGTGCGTCTACCAATTTCGCCACGTCCCCAATGGCTGTGTATATTATAGAGATAGACCGGCATTGACAAGCGATTTTACAAGCAATCACAATCTATTCCGCTATAAAATAAACAGTTAGTTTAATTTTTTATAAAATTTATGTCGAAAATTTGATTGATTTGAAGATATGACTGCCCATTCGTTATTTTTAATCATTTCGATTCAATTCCAACATTTCAAATTAAAACTCAAATAAATTTCTAATCTTGATCGGCTTTGTTGCACAAACCTATCTGTAAAGGCTTTTTCAGCGATATAATTTTCAAATGAAGAAGCCTACACACAAAATCTACCGCACAACCAATTGGCCCGCATATAACCGAGCACTCATGAGTCGCGGAAATATTGCCATTTGGTTTGATCCTGCTACGCAATGGTATGCTCCATCAAAAGGCAAACAAGGGCGAAATCAAACCTACTCCGACGCAGCTATCCAATGCTGCTTAATGATTAAATCCTTATTCCGTCTATCTTTACGTATGGTCACTGGCTTTGTGCAAAGTCTGATTAAACTTTGCGGATTAAATTGGACCGCACCAGATTACAGTACGCTTTGTAGAAGACAAAAGCATATTGATATTGCAATCAGCTACCAAAAAAGTAGCGATGGGCTGCATCTACTCGTAGACTCTACAGGCATGAAGTTTCTAGGTGAGGGCGAATGGAAACGCAAGAAACATGGAGCTGAATATCGTCGCCAATGGCGTAAACTACATATTGGTATAGATGCCAAAACCCTACAAATACGCGCTATTCAGCTCACAACCAATAATGTCAGTGATTCACAGGTGCTTGGTGATTTACTTAATCAGATTCCACAAGATGAGCAGATTGACTCTGTTTATACCGATGGAGCTTATGACACCAAGCAATGCCGTCAGGTCATTGCAGATCGGCAAGCACATGCGGTGATTCCACCTAGAAAAAATGCGAAACCATGGAAAGATACAAAGAGTAGCTCGCTAGAGCGAAATGAATTACTTCGAACAGTTAAACGTTTAGGCAGGACATTATGGAAAAAATGGTCAGGCTATCATCGCCGCAGTTTGGTGGAAACCAAGATGCATTGCATCAAATTATTAGGCGATAAATTAATGGCAAGAAGCTTTCCTAGTCAGGTGAATGAAATTCATGCACGTGTAGCAGTCCTCAACAGATTTACGGAATTAGGTCGACCACTTACCCAAGTTACGCCTTAAATTTGGCTCAATTAGGGGCGCTTTGCATTTCAAATCTTTGTGCAACAAAGCCATCTTGATCAACATGAGCATTCAAAATACTGAAACTATTATTCATAAATTATTTTTGAAGCAGTGCATGGAATCAGAATACAACACAGCATAAATACAACGGCTTTGCCAAATTTCAGGCAATAAAAAAGCAAGGCACTCGCCTTGCTTTAATATGATGGTGGGGATAGAGAGACTCGAACTCTCACGCCCAGAAGGCGCTGCGACCTGAACACAGTGCGTCTACCAATTCCGCCATATCCCCATGGCTGTGTATATTATAGCGATCAGACCTGATTCACAAGTAGTTCTATAAAAAGCTAAATACTTTTATATCAAAAATTAATCAGTTAATT
Source organism: Acinetobacter sp. CIP 64.7 (assembly GCF_000369745.1). Taxonomy (GTDB): domain Bacteria; phylum Pseudomonadota; class Gammaproteobacteria; order Pseudomonadales; family Moraxellaceae; genus Acinetobacter; species Acinetobacter fasciculus. The sequence goes on from NZ_KB850179.1 coordinate 759,714, forward strand.
CCCTATTGAGCAAATACTGCTCTATTTAGACCAATATATAAAATTGTTAGACACCATGGGACTGATCCATATAACATTTAAATTATTGAATATACAGATCGCATGAATTATTGCAGCAATACAATGAAATTTACTAAAGCCCTGCCCTTGCAATCATTCGCTAGATAATTTAAGCCCAGAACGCATTGATGTTCATCAATCTTGACAGCAAAAATCTGGTACTAAAAAAACCGCCCTCAAATTTCAGGCAATAAAAAAGCAAGGCATTAGCCTTGCTTTAATATGATGGTGGGGACGGAGAGACTCGAACTCTCACACCTCGCGGCGCTGGAACCTAAATCCAGTGCGTCTACCAATTTCGCCACGTCCCCAATGGCTGTGTATATTATAGAGATCATTTCCAGCTGACAAGCCGTTTATCATAAAAAAACACTCGTTTGATTAAATAAGAAACAATCCGAGTTTTATTGTATTTTTCTCATTCAATTTCAGTCATTAAGTAGTCTTTAACCGCTTGAAAATCGGCCAATCTATGCTGCTTCTGCTTACTTAACATTTCTTCTAATAAGCCTTGAAAAGCCTGTAAGTGCTGCGGTAACTCAACTTTCAGACGCTGACAATGCAAAAAGGCCCAATCCAGATAATCTGTCGCCTGTAAACGCTGACCACTCAACCACTCATAAAAAATAACACCCAAAGCATAAACTTCACTTTGTAAGCTTTTAGCTTGGCCTTGAAACAGTTCAGGTGCCATATAACGCGGTGTCGCATTCAGTTCATGCAGGTCATTCTGATGGAGTATTTGGACATGCTCAAAATCAAGCAGGCAGACCCTGCCCTGATTATTTACAAAATGTTCTTGCTTTAAATCGGCATGCAAATAACCCAATTCTTGCAGGCAGATTAAAGGCTCCACAGCTTGCAGCAAATGTTGCCGAATTTGCGTGATGGATTGCTGATGCGGCATGATCTGAAAATGCGCCGGCGCATCGACCAGAATTAAGGCCTGCTCAAATTGTTCATGATTGATCTTGAAAGGCTGTTGAATAATTTGATGTGGAAGGAAAAAATTTAGATCACTTGAGCTGGCATGAGCCTGATAAAAATCCAGCTCATGTTGCCAGCCTAGTTCAGCATGTGGAGATGATATTAAACTATCAGATCTATGCGATATCTGGGTTTTTAGCCAGAGCGCATTTCCCTTGGCATAATAAAGACGCCGACCAAAACCCAGACTACGGGCTTTGGTTCGTAGTTCAAAATCAGAAATATCGAGATGATCTAAATTAAGTCGTGGCAATGTATTCAGGTATTGGATTAAGTGTATGCTGATAATTTAGCAGCTCCAGACAATGCTGAATAGTTTTCCCGACCCGTTCCTGAGTCTCAATGAGGGAAATTTTCGGCCATGTGGCACGCTCGCCTTCACGCTGTAAAATTTTAAACAGATACGGCCGTGGATTCTGCAACATATAGCTATAGTGGCGCAGGCTATATTTACCGACAATATTCACATCACCATAATAACGCTGGTCAACTACACCATAGCCATGATCCAGCAGACGGCGTACAGGAGGTAAGCTTCCGGCATGCTCTCTGGCAAAATCCATCATGCCTTTGGTAATCACCGCGCCCTGACGGCGAACAATCCGTTGCGGCCAGGTCAAGGTACCTTTACGGAAACGTGAAATATCATCCTGCATGAATGGCACGATATGCGGGTTGGTCTGACTGGCAATGGTATAATTAATATTATACAGGCGTGCCATTTTCTCCTGCGGAAAATCACTGCGCACGCTGCCATCCACCCAGCGGGTTGAACCCATATAAGGCGTATATTGACCATCATAGCGCTTACTGGTCAAACGAACCGGTGGAAACATAACCGGCACCGCACAAGACGCCAGTACCGCACTCCAGACCAGCAAATCCGGAGAAGTATAGGCATTTAAAATGCGTGCATCCTGTCCAGCATCATAAGGTGCAACCGCAATATTGATATGCAGACCTGAGGTTTTGAGTGCTTCTTCGAAGGTCAGATCACCCAGATTTTCGACCAGAAATTTTTTTAGATATTTTACATCCGCCAGACCACCATTACCTTTCATCAATTCACTCATGGTGCGGAAATGAAAAGCCTCATGAAAGAAATTATGGCCTTTCAAAATATCAATATATTGCGAAGGTTTGGATACACCTAACATGGCGGTCATGATGGCACCCGCACTTGAACCGGACATTACCTTCGGCAACAAGTCCTGCTCCATTAAGGCTTTGCATACACCAGTATGAAACAGACCCAGCGTCGAACCACCGGAAAACATCAGGGCTGGCTGGCCATAGGCGCGCTGACAATGCTGAAAATATTCGATTTTTTCTTCCATACTGAGACAGGTACAGTCTATTGAAGCAATATAGGCTAAGCCTTGGCTGACTTCTTCGACATAATCTTCAATAATTCTTTTAGTGCCCACATAGGCTTCGGTAAACAGTAGAGGATGGGCAATGTTGGCAATATCGTAGCTCAGGCCTTCGCGCAAAATATACATCAGGTCACGGGTGCGCTTTTGTTGTCGATAGCGTCGTAATTTACCCAGACGATGTGCGATCACTTCTGCATCAAAGTAGGGTGAACTGTTATCAAATTTCCATTCCTGTGCACCTGATTCTTCATCTATTTTCAGGGCAATATATTTCCATTCCTCATAGGACTCAGCCTGTTGCAGCTGCTGCTTGAGCTTTTTAATACGATAGGCCTGATGTGGATTAATATCCTGAGTAAAATCTTTAAACAGCATCTGCCTTTTCCCTATATTTATTCTTGATACAGCTCGTACCCAGAGCCAGAAAATGTGTACAAATTTTCTATCCTCTACAATAACGAAAATTCTCTACTTTAAGCAAATTATCATACTTTTCTGGCTTTGACTGTGAATTTTGCAATGGTACTATCTTAGCCATAATTTTAAATCTGTAATGTTAAATCATGGCGAAAATTGAGTTACCTGACCATATTTTAAATGCCCTTTCGACTGTTCTGCAGCAACTTCAGCAAAGTCTGCCCGAACTAAAACAAATTCCTGATTTTTCTGCTCATGCCTATAAATGGCAACATGGTGAACTCAAACCTATTCATCAGCTTAGACAGATGGAACTGGCCGATTTAAAAGGGATTGAGCGACAAAAAGAAAAAGTCATCCAGAACACGTTGCAGTTTTTAAACGGCTTACCTGCCAATGATGTCTTACTGACCGGTTCACGCGGTACGGGTAAATCCTCCATTGTTCGTGCCCTACTCACCGAGTATGCAGATCAAGGGTTACGATTAATTGAAATCGAACGGGATGATTTATCCGATCTGCCTCAAATTCAGCAACTCATTGCAGAGCGTCCAGAGAAGTTTATTGTCTACTGTGATGATCTGGCCTTTAATGCCGAAGATGAAAATTATCGCAGTTTAAAGAGTGTTCTGGATGGTTCTTTACAGTCCGGTTCCAGCAATTTTGTGATTTATGCGACCAGTAACCGTCGTCATTTATTACCCGAATTCATGCATGAAAATACGCCCGTTACCCGAGTTGATGTGCCGCAATATACTGAATTACATCCTCAGGAAGCGATTGAAGAAAAAATTTCACTGTCTGACCGCTTTGGTTTATGGCTGTCTTTCTATCCAATGGATCAGAACCTGTATTTGGAAATTGTCGAACATTACCTCAAAAAGGCAGGCATGGAACTCACGCCAGAAACCCGTGCTGAAGCCCTACGCTGGTGTCAGGCACGCGGTCAACGTTCAGGACGTGCTGCCTATCAGTTTTCCAAACACTGGATTGGTTCAACCCAACTAAATGCCTCTTAACAACTTAAAAGCGACCGGTTCAGGTCGCTTTTTTCATATAAATCATTTATATAATGATGATATTCAAAAGAAAATTAAAATTATGGATGTCGGCGCAGTTCTCATTCAACTTAAGCCCTTACACATGCAGCAAGTTCATGACTGGCAGCGTACTTTGAAAGCACGTCAAGACGAAGTAATTGAAACGCTTAAGGCTGAACAGGTTCATGTCGAGTCCTGGTTTTATCTGCAACTTCATGGTCAGGACTATTTGATTGCATATATGCGCGCCGACAATATTCAAAAAGCGCAAAATATTGCAAAACTCAGTACTTTCCCAATTGACCAAGTGCATAAACAGTTTAAAACTTCATGGCAAGCGGTTTATCCCGCCGAATTGTTATTGGATGCTACAGTTACCTGATTTATTAGCACGGCTATTCAAAATAGTTTTGTAATAAAGACTTCTCCCCAATCAATAACAAAAAAAGCCCTGGAAATACAGTAATGCCAGTCAGTTAAGCAGACATTAGAAAAATGTAGTAAAAATGAGTGTATGCCAATACGCTCATTTTTTTTATGACTTTATCTGAAAATTTAGATTGCACCCTTCAACATTCTTTGCCTTCACTCAGCCATTTCAGTGAACTCATTGATTTAAACTGGATTAAAGAAAGCCTACATCAAACAGGTAAGGCTTCTATCAGGAGAAGAAAATTACCTGCCGAACATGTGGTATGGCTGGTAATTGGGCTTGCCCTATTTCGAGATCAACCGATCGGGTATGTCGTAGAGCAACTAAAACTTGTGTTTGGTACAACAGAATATTGTGTCCCCAGTGCAGCAGTGCAAGCACGACAACGTTTAGGACGAGAGCCCTTGAATACCTTGTTTTCTCTACTCAGCCAAGCCTGGTTTGAAGAATCCCAACAGCAATACTCAAACTTTCATGGCCTTAGTGTATGTGCTGTTGACGGGGTGGTTTGGTCTATGCCTTATACAGACGAGAATTTTGAACACTTTGGCTCATCTAAGGGTAAAACCGCTGCAGCCCCTTATCCACAAGTGAGAGCAACCTGCCTGGTAAATACCAGCACCCATGAAATCATTGATGCCCAAATAGGTAGCATGGATCAGGGTGAACTTACACTGGCAAATCGATTATGTCCTCCATCGCATAGTATTACCTTGTTTGATCGAGCCTATTTCTCTGCTGATTTCTTGATTGACTGGCAAACACGAGTAGAAGCCAGTCATTGGTTAATGAGAGCAAAAGATAATTTACGCTATGAGATCATTAAACGTAATTCCCCGCATGACTTTCAAATCAAAATGCCTCTTTCAGCTAGAGCCAGGAAGCTAAATCCATCATTAGGAGAATATTGGGAAGCGCGTTTGATTGAAGTTGAGCAGGCAGGGAAAATTAGACGTTATATCACTTCATTAATGGATTCAAAGGCATATCCACTGATAGGCTTGGCGAAGCTTTATGCCCAGCGCTGGGAAATAGAAATGTGTTACCGAGAAATCAAAAGTGATTTACAGGAAGGTAAGCATTTGAGGAGCAAGCAACCTGATTTAATTTATCAAGAATTATGGGGGGTCTTCATTGCCTATAATATTCTAAGAAGACAAATGAAACATATGGCTCAACGTGCAAAAGTCAGTCCTTTGAGAATCAGCTTTCATATTGCCTCTATCAGCATCCTGAATATATTAAGATTTGATTCTTTAGACTCCGCAGGGAATTTACCTAAACATCTAGAAAGTTTACTGGAGAAATCGAGGAGGTATGTTTTGCCTGAGAGAAGGGTTAGAAGTTGCCCACGAGTTGTGAAAGGAAAACCGCAGAAATACCCAAGAAAATGCCAGTCAATTTCTTAACTGACTGGCATTACTGGAAATACAGGGCTTTTTTGACATCTCGAATTATTGTTTATCACCGATAATGGTAGACCATAGCAGGTCATCAATTTCACTGCCATTGAAATAAACAGTAGCCTTCAATGATTCAGGCTGGTTCTGTTTGACTTCAATCACCTGATCATCGCTGTCCTTAATTCTAAGCACGCCCTCTTTTGGCAAATGCTTATAGTTATTGGTGGTGTTTCAAAAAGTATGCTGGCATTAAACGAATCCATTATTGATATAAAAGAACACTAAATCAAAGGCTTTGAAATGATTTTCAAGCTTTTTGGAGAAGTTGCAGCTTCTCCTAAAGCCTCGCCTGATTCGATGCCGTAATCGACAATTATTGCCTTCTATACCCACAGTGAAAAATTTACCAATCAACTGTTTGCATTCTTTAAAGGTCGTAACAAAGCTATCCCAATGGTCACTTGATATACATGTATAGCTTACACCTAACTGCTTCAATTTTAATTTAAGTCGTTTTGCAGTGGCTAAATCTCGGTTACCCCATACATAAGCAACAATTTCACCTGTTTCTCGATGATAGGCATAAATTAGCCATTGTTTATTTTGCTTATGACCAACAAAAGTCCAAAACTCATCTACTTCAAGGGTTTCATAATGACTTTGCTGTGCTCGAAGTTGATATTTTGATTGGCTAAGTGTCCGTAGAACTTTACCGATACTTACTCTTTCAATTTCTGCTATATCCCTGACACCACTGCCTCGCACCATGAGGTGTAATATTTTGGTTTTGATACCTGAGTGACAGCCTTGATAACTGAGAGCATGATCACCAATAAATTGACGTCTGCATATTTTACATTGGTAATTTTGCTTACCATCTACTTTTGTGCCATTTTTCTTTATACTGTCACTTAGGCAGGCTGGACACTTGATTTCTAGAGTTATTCGCATTTCTCTATTTTATCAAAATCCAACCTGCTTTTTTTCAGCATACTTTTTGAAACACCACCTAGTTATTTAATACGGTTTCATCCATTTTAAATGGTGTCGTGGTATTAAAATCAAAACTGTAACGATAATCTGCCAGATCAGGCTGACCGATAATCATACCACGACTGGTTAAGGTACGAATCCCATTACTGCCACTACCATAATCATCAACCAAGCTGTAATTATAATTACGCACCTGCAGATATTCTTTGCTCTTTGTATCAAATGCGATTCCAGAAGTACCTGCCTGACCGGTCTCGGCGATACGCTGGAATTCCAACTGATCGATTTGATAAGATTCGGATTGCCCCATGTTATTTTTGGTTTTACGATGCGCAATTGTGCCAGAAATCAGGTAGTCGTCCTTGAGATTAAAATCTACATTTGAACCATAACGGACATTGCTAAAGCTTAAAGTCGTCGTGTCACCATTCACCGTCTGAGTAATGTTTGAGCCTTTACGGTAAGTTTTATCCAGAATAATACAGTTATCTTTATCTGTTTTTAATTTCAGGGTTTTGACCGAACCAGTGGTATTGACTTCCGAACAGATCAGATTTGGATATTTAATACTATTGATGCCCAAATTATAAATTTTGATAATACGTGCAGTACGCCCATAAGGATAATCTGCGAATACTTCTCCAATCATGTGACCTAGAGCAACATTATAGTCGGTATCATTACTGGTATTTCCGGAAATTTTATCGCGAATTTTCTTTACAATATCCTGATCTTCAAACGGGACAAACTCCTCTGAAAGCTCAGGGGAAATACTTTCCGTAGGAACATTTGGAGGTGTAGTGACAGTAGGACTGTCTGAGCTACTTCCCCCACCACCGCCACAGGCACTCATTAAACCCGAAACAAGAGCAAGTCCAAAGATAGAAATCTGCTTTTTCATAAAATTTATTCCCTAAAATTTCTTTGCATTTTTATTTGGTGATCACTAAAGATTGGCCTTCTCGAAACTGAACAGCTCAAATGCTATTTCTGCCGGTGATATTTTTTCTTGGCAGCCAGCTTTATCCTTCGATATCGCTTTATCTTTAAACAAAGAAATTTTTGGTTCTGTAATTTTAATGTATATTTCAAACAACAATTATCATAAGAAATGAAGTGCTTATGTGAATCTTGTTCCTTACCAGTGTCACTTTTCAATACAATTAAAGCGCATTTAATTAAATCAATTTACTTTGCAACAAAGCTTATAAAATTTGTAATTGTTAAGTTAAAGATGGATTGAATTTTCTTTTTATGGAGAATCATGTTCAACTTTTCATTCATGATTATGAAAGAGAATATTGAAAGATAGGATGACTTTAGAGCATAGAAAATGATCATTTTTATGATATGAGATACTTAATCATTTACAGAAAATTTTAAGCAGAAATTATTTGAGATTGCTCACGGATTCACTGGATTTTTTCCGACGTTTATATTCAAACATGTTCTGATCCGCTTGTGCGAGCGCTGCAAATAAACCCTGACTCGGATGACGCATCGCCATACCAATCGCTGCGCCAATGTTTGCTGCTGCAAAGGCATTAATTAAACGATCCACTAAACTTTCAGTACCCGTTTCATCATTTTCTACGCTAAGAATCACAAACTCATCACCACCCAAACGGGCAACAATATCGTTGATCCGTACATTATCTCGTAATACTTGAGCCGCATTTTGAATCAGCCTGTCACCTTCATCATGACCCAAACTATCATTCACCTTTTTTAGGTCATTCAGGTCAATAAATAATACAGCGGCGGGATGACCATATTGCTTGCAACGCTCTTCTTCAGCTCGCAGCAGTTTTTCCCAGGCCCGGCGATTATAGAGCCCGGTCAATTCATCTTTACTGGCTTCTTCCTGCAATAATTCATGCTGTCTTATCTGCTCACTCTGACGTAATTCTGCCTGCAAGATCGAACTGAGCAATTGTCCCAACAACTCGACCAGTTGCATATCTTGCACAATAGCTTCCGATTTGGTTTCTGGATCAATCGCACAGAGTGTTCCAAACAAACTGCCATCTTCTTTAAGGAGTGGCTGACCAATATAAGATTTTATACAGACCTGCTGATTAATCGGCGCTGTGGCGTATAAAGGAATTTCTTCAGAGCGGGGGGCAATTCTCGGGGCCTTACCTGCGACCATATGAGAACAAAAAGAATCAGCCCACTGAAACACTTGACCGGGTCGTATATCATAACCATGATCTTCACTTTGCAGCACAATCCAGTCTTGGCCTTCTACCCGGGTGATCATCCATAAATTAAAGCCAAAATGCTGATGCAAAAACTTTAACACCGCCTCTCCAGCATCCTGAAAACTTTTGAAATTTATATTTTCCATTCGAGATTGCCTCTGCTGCAAACCTGTAAAAATATGCATGATATCAACTTAAGCTATTAAACTATTTTTCCAGTTTCAATAGAATATAAGAGTTCTAAATACAGCTATAAAACTATATATTTACAACATACCGTTGCTATAAGTTTTCATTTAAAAATTCACAATAAAAAAGAGGCCTAAGCCTCTTTTCTTCAAGCCTGAAATCTATGCCTCAGTCGGATTAGTCAGTTCCGTCATTGGCCAACGTGGAGTTGTCGTCACAGCCAAGCCATCATGCTGTCCTGCTTTGAGACGCTGATAGCCCGCAAAAGCAATCATGGCACCATTGTCTGTACAGAGTGCAGGTTCAGCATAATAAACAGATGCACGAATCTTGGCTAAATCTGCTTCTAAACGCTCACGTAAACGCTTGTTGGCACTAACACCGCCCGCAATCACCAGGCGTTTAAGCCCCGTTTGCTTCAGTGCTTTCACCGACTTTTTCACCAGAGTATCGACAATGGCTTCCTGAAAACTGGCAGCGATATCGGCATCGCGGTTTTCATCACCGAGTTTTTTCATTTGTACAGAAACTGCGGTTTTTAGACCACTGAATGAAAATTCTAAACCTTGATGCAGCATTGGTCGCGGGAATGCAAATGCATTTGGATCGCCCTGCTCTGCCAGTTTGGAAATATTCGGGCCACCCGGATACGGCAGACCCATCATCTTCGCGACTTTATCAAATGCTTCGCCTGCCGCATCATCAATGGATTCACCCAAGAGTTCATACTGGCCAATGCCATAAGCAGCCATGAGCTGAGAATGTCCACCCGATACCAACAATGCGACAAATGGAAACTCAGGCGGAGTTTCTGACAATAAAGGTGCCAGCATATGACCTTCCATATGATGCACACCAATTGCGGGTTTATTCAGCGCAAAGGCCAAAGTACGACCAAACAATGCACCGGTCATGAGTGCGCCCATCAGACCCGGGCCACGGGTATATGCGACTGCATCAATTTCTGATTTTTTCACGCCGCTCTGTTCAAGCAGCTCATTGATAAGTGGAATCAGTTTACGCACATGATCACGTGACGCCAGCTCTGGAACTACACCGCCATATTCTGCATGCAGTTTAATCTGGCTATAAAGCACCTGTCCGCGCAAACCCAACTCGCTGTCATACAGCGCAAGTCCTGTTTCATCACACGACGTTTCCAAGCCTAAAACGATCATTAAACTGCCTATAACCTGTATCAATTCTATTGCAGCAACTATTATAGACTTGTGGTATGAGATGTAAATGAGTAAAATGCTGACCTTCACTTGTGATTGAGGGCAATTCAGCCCGAGATCTTACCCTAACTGATATGAGGATTCTTCATGCCACAAGTTAAATTGAAAGAAGGCGAACCAGTAGACGTAGCTATCCGTCGTTTCAAACGTTCATGCGAAAAAGCGGGTGTTCTTGCTGACGTACGTAAGCGTGAATTCTACGAGAAACCAACTCAAGAACGTAAGCGCAAAAAAGCTGCTGCTGTTAAACGCTACCAAAAGAAATTGGCGCGTGAATCAGTACGTACAACTCGCCTTTACTAAGATTAATTTGTGATTGATTGCCTGGAATAAATAATGACGACTTTAAAAGACCAAATCACGGATGTTTTGAAAGCAACAATGCGTGCCAAAGAAATGTCCAAGCTGACGGTCATTCGTAGTCTACAGGCAGCAATTAAGCAAATCGAAGTCGATGAGCGCAAAGAACTTGACGACGCTCAGGTTCTTGCGGTCATTGAAAAACAAATTAAACAACGTAAAGAATCGGTTAAAGCCTTTGCAGGCGCTGGCCGAGATGATTTAGCTAGTAAGGAACAAGCCGAAATTGAGATTTTGTCTCAGTTTCTACCAGAAGCTATGACTGAGGAAGAACTTGATTCCATGATTGCGCAAGCTATTGCAGCGCAACAAGCTACTAGCATGAAAGATATGGGTAAGGTGATGAATTCTCTGCGTCCGCTCATAGCCGGGCGCGCCGATCCTGCACAAGTTTCCGCCAAAATCAAAGCGCAACTTGCTTAATCCATACTCTCTAGCATTTCCTCTTTAACGTTGAACTGCCTTTAATCAAAGACAGTTCCTGACGTATTCTCATTGCAAATTACAATCGACCTGATAACGCTTAAGTAATTGCATCTCTTTAGACGATTTCACTTCTACAATTACATCCTGTTTACTCATATTTTGAAACTGACGATCTAGATAAGCACGATTCTGGTCAGCGGCTTGATATAAACGATCAACATAGCGTCCTACAATTCCACAAAATTTTGCATTCTGCTCAGGACTAAATCCCTGTTGCTGCGGATTTAAACCACTTAAAAACTGACGCGATTCCTTTTTATAATCCGCATTAATTCGTTCTATCGTTTCCACATATTCAACTGCACTCGCAGCAAAAACCCCATAACTCCACCCCAGTAGACACACGCCCAATAGTATTTTTTTCATATTATGCTTCAATTTGATTCACGCTGATCTTTCAAAAATATTGTAGCCTGATTGAATATATTCTTGCTATATCATCCTGATACAAAAACTTAAAACCCAGTTCAGCTTTAAATCTTATATTGATGTGCCTGCTGCATCTGCTTCAGACGCTGGCGAATGGTGGACGATAAAGATTGATTATTCTTTACGCTACGCTGTGCATGTAATAATGATTTGATGGCAGTTTCTTCATATCCTGACCAGTATTCTACTTCTGCACGATAGCGCAGCACATTAGCAGCCTTAATCGGCGAATCTGGCTCTGCATTGGCAGCCAGTTGCATTAGTCGCCAGCCACTGACATCCCGTGAATTGGCATTTAGAAATCGCTGCACTAAAACTTTTGCTTTATCGGGTTGCTTGGCGCGAATCAGCACTTCTGCATATTTATAATTGAGCGCTCGATTTTCCGGCATGATCCGCGCTGCTGACGCTACACTTTCCAAAGCTGCATCAAGCTGGTTCTGAGCTAAATAAATATCAGTCTGGAATAAAACCTGTAAAGGATGCATCTGGTTATGCTTTTTTGCTCGATCTAAAGTGGCCTGCGCGGCCTGGAAATCACTTTGCTGTATTTGATAGGCAGTTAAGGCAAGCTGGCCTGCAAAATTATTTTGCCGGTCCATCAGGATAAGCTGCTCTGCATTGGTCTGACCAGACAATACCCTGCTATACCACTTGATAATTTCAAAGTCTTGATCATTGAGATTGCGTTTCACCGCAGGAAGCTGGTTGGCACGTAAACGCGCTTCACTCATACGCTCTGTGGTGAGTGGATGAGTGAACCAGAAATCTGGCAGAAAGCTCAATCGGCTGGTCGAGCGATGCATGACCTCAAAGAAGTCTGCCATGCTATGCGGGTTATAGCCAGAACGGTACATATACTGCATCCCGATCCGGTCTGCTTCGCGCTCCTGATTACGACTATAGGTGAGCTGTTTATCTAGAAGTACTGCCTGTGAACCCATCATGACCGCTGTGCCGACATCACCATCTGCCTGAGAAGCGACCAAAGCACCGACGAGAATTCCGGCTAGCGCCAGTAAACCTTGGCCTTTAAATGCATCCTGAGAACGACTGTAATGACGTTGTGTGACATGTGCAATTTCATGCGCCATCACTCCTGCCACTTCATCCATGTTTCGGGCTGAATTAATCAGACCAGCATTAAGTGCAAAGAGGCCACCCGGTACGGCGAAAGCATTAATTTGCGGATCATTAATCACCAGCAAACCGATCGGCTGTTGTAACTGAGTTTGACTCAGTATATGAGAAAATACCGAAAGCAGTTGATCTTCAAGCCATGGATTCTGCATGACTGGCATTTGTTTATGCACTTCACGATAGACTTTTTCACCGATCATTTTTTCTTTTTGTTGATCGAGTAAGCCGACGCCTGTACCAATATCAGGCACAGAAAATTGTACATTTACTTGATTAAAATCATGGTTAGAGCCGTGCCCTGCTACCATATACAGACTTAAGCCACACGCCAGCGCCAATCGTTTCAATGAAAAATCTCTAATCCTGCCGATCTAATTTATCTTGAATATAGCATTGAACAATGAGCAGAGACGCAAGAAAATGTTATTTTTTAATACCATTTAAACGACGAATCAGATGCATTTTAAAATTCCGGATTGACCACATAACGGGGCACTCGTCCTTCCAAGGCATCAACAAGATTCTGATAAGCCAGTTCTGCCATTTTTTTACGGGTGGCTGCAGTGGCCGAACCCACATGTGGCAATGTAACCACATTATCCAACTGGAATAATTCCGATTCCTTTAACGGCTCTTTCTGATACACATCCAGACCGGCAGCAAAAACCTGCTTGGCTTTTAAAGCTGAAATTAATGCCTGTTCATCAATGACCGAGCCACGTGAAATATTGACCAATACTGCATGGGATTGCATTTTAGCCAATTCCGCTGTCGCAATCAGCGCCTTAGAATCCGCATTCAAATCTACTGCAACGACCACAAAGTCAGAACGCTGTAACAGTTCCTCAAGCTGGCAATATTTCGCATTCAACCCTTGAGCAAGTTCTGGTTTTTCCCGACGATTATGATACAGAATATTCATATTAAAACCGTAAAAACCACGACGTGCGATTGCAGCTCCAATATGACCGAGACCAATAATTCCGAGGGTTTTTCCAAAAATATCCATACCAAATTGTGCTTCGCCCACGGTACGCTGCCATTGTCCCTGCTTGGTCCATTGATCCAAGTAAGCCACTTTGCGTGCTGCTGACATCAGTAAAGTGAAAGCCAGGTCAGCAGTGGTTTCAGTCAGTACATGCGACGTATGACTGAGATAAATTTTCTTTTCATTTAAATAATCCAGTTCATAGTTGTCATAACCGACACTGACACTGGAGATAATTTTTAACCGGGTGACACTGGCCAGATTATCGCGATTCAACAAGCGCCCTGCGCCAATCATGCCATCAGCATCCTGAACCTGCTGCAAAAGCTGTTGATTCACATCGCCTAGCTTCGGTTGTATATAACTAACCTGATAATTTTGTTCCAGCTTGTTTTGAATATCAGTATCAATTTGACTAAATACAACCACTTTTTGTTTCATCTATTTTTATTCCACAGCAAGATTATCCCAGACTGGCAGTCCTATTTTGCATAAACTGCCATAAACGTTTTTTTAGAATCGGCTGATCCAGCATTTCTTGTAAAGATGCCAACTGGATCATTTTCGTATTTGATATATGCGCTACAGGCCCGAGGAAAATAATATTTTTCTCTGCACTCATTCCATCCAGAAAACCCTGAATATAGGATTCTACACCATGTCCATCCTGAACATTGGCCCAGGGAAATGGCCAGTTCAGCTCATGAAACTCACCTGGGACTGCACGCTGGATATTGCCCCATAAATTCTGGGTGTCTTCGGTCATTGCAGTTGCATCAATCACGATACTGCAATGTGCCAGACTTAAAGCCTGCAAACTGAATGGCGGGATTTGTACGATTTCACGCTGTTCCTGAACAGGTGCAATGTGAGTCGGTGCCGCAGGTGGTGTATCAACCTTAAGTGCAGCGCTTGGCTCAGACTCAGGAATCGGTAGATCAGCCAACGCCTCTACGGAAGCAGGCTGTGGTAAGACGATATCGGTGTGAAATTCAGGTGCAGCCTGATCACGCCAGATCGAAACCTGGTGCGGCTGACATGCGCTGTCCCTAGGAATCCAGAGATCGATTCCTAATGTTGCCAGTATGTCACGCTGATGCCCAATCATCTTTTCATCATCACCAATTTCAGGCTGAACATTTTAGCCGGATTGCCTGTGCTTTGCCGAACTTTTTCAGCTTTTCTTTTTTATCCTGATGGATTCTAGTACAAAGTTTAGCTGTCTGCTAAAAACCGTGCTTTTAATACACAATTAAACCATTCCTGCTGTTATAACAGATTCCGGCTAAAGCTGCGCGTTGTCATTTATTTTCTACAGAATGGTTAAACTGTTCTTCTTTAACATTTGCTGAACGACCTGTTCTGCCTCAAAACCCAAGCGCCAATACAACAGCTCCATCACGTCCAACTCATCCTGTGTCACGATACGATCACTCCACAAACAGGCCTCTGCAATACCTAAAATACTGAGGCGATCACGCAATAATAGCCCCGCAATATCATTCAGGATTTCTGCTAGATCAATCGGCTCATCAGAAATTTCATTATATAAGTCCAGTTCCTGAGCGGTCAGAATCCGGTTTAAAATCCGCTCCCGCACCTCAAGCTGGTTGCCGCTATTAATCTGCTGTACATGCAGCAAGGCGTCGATCAAACGCACAATCTGTGGCTTGACCTCATCGAGTGCTGTAGGAGTATGTGCAGGAAGCAGATTTAACTCATATTTCACACATTCCAGTAATAATGCATCCAACAGGCCAATTTCGCCATCTTCCTGAATGATCCGTGCCAGCTTCATCAAAAACTGCCGTGCGACAGTTGTCGGCATGCCACCAATATTCTTGCAGGCTTGCTGAAAAATCGAAATATGCACCCGCCCGTCCAGATTGAGCAATGAATCTACAATGGCACGGCTGACTTCAGCCTCAGTCGGAATAAATTCACGATATTGACGAATCATTAAAATGGCGACCATCACTTCACGAGAACCGGTTGCCGTTTGTAATGCACGCTCAATCAGTTCCGGACGTGGCATCTTGAGCCGAAGTTCCGGATTCAGTGGTTTGATCGCATCTTTAATCGCAAAACTGATCGGAGACAGCCGCAATAATGGCAAAGGTTGTGGCGAGCTCCAGCTCATTGCAGTTTCAGGCACCACTTCTTCTAAAGAACGGAACAAACTAAACAAAGGCTGATTTTTGAGTTTTTTCAGATTCTCAAGCTGTAAGTCCTGAATCAAGGCAGGATTTAATTCATAAATCCGCTGATTGATATGGGGATGAATATTCAGCCAGTTTTGTGGGCTCAAGGAATTGGCAAAGCACATATGTGAAATGGATTCAGCATATTCACTATAAATCTGGGAGCCAGAATGATGCACATGGATTCTGAGTAAAGTCTGAATATTGGCATCATTTTGAATTAGGCGTCGGGTCTTTCGATCATTTTTATAGGTCCGACCACCCAGTGAAATATATTTAATAAAACGGGAAATCAAAACACCCAAACTACCAATCAGCCAGATCACCGCACCGACTGCAACATAGAAAGTTTCAAACTTGTTTTCACGCGGACTACCCGCTCGATAAAAACCGGACTTGGCAATCTTACTGCCACACTGACTAAACGTGGTTAAACTGCTATACAGGATTTTCAGGCGGGTATTTTCCGCAGCTTCACCAGAGAGAATTTTATTGAATTCATGGCTGAGCAAGCCATACAGCTCGACTTTATCCAGTGTTTGTATCGCACCCCAAGTCAGGATAATTGCGGTATCCCGCGGACTAAAACCTGCCGTCAATGCATTGACACCAACTTCATCGGGCAGCACATATACCGCCGGAACATCAATCAGAAAAGTCTCTGCCAGCTGCTGGTTAATGTGCAGTGCAGCACTTTCTTCTGGAATACTGTCCATCGGACTCAACCGACGCGCACCCAACTGCTTCGCCAGTGAATAACCACCATTCCGAAAAATATAAAACTCGTAGATGACCGAGATCATCATGGCACATAACAACAAAGCAATCAGGTAAGGACTCAGCGCATGCCAGAAGATTGACTGGCTAGGATCAGTATAAAAAACAAAGAGACCAACAACGGTATTAATAATAAAAATAGTCAACAGAATTGCAATCAGGCAAAAACTTACAGGCAGTACTATATTTTTGTTTTTTATAAAATCGTATCCTACGTTTCGCAATGCAGAATCCTAAAATGATGATTTTCAATGGGCTCATCATAAAACAAAAAAGCGGGAAATTCCCGCTTTTTCATGATGATTTTAACTACTTAGACTTCGCGTACGCCAGTCAAATCCACTGAAGCTGCATCAATATTGACATCAATATAATTGCTTTCTTTCATGGCACTGTCACTACGTTTTTGCTGAAGATCATCCAGATATTGCGCATCAATACCGCCCGAAACATAGATGCCATCAAAGACTGAACAATCAAAGTCTTTGACATCCGGTACTTTGGTGGTTCTTACCGCATCTTTCAAATCTTCCAGATCCTGGAAAATCAGACGGTCAGCACCAATAATTTCACGGATTTCTTCCACGCTACGTTCCGATGCAATCAGCTCAGATTTCGCCGGCATATCAATACCGTAAACGTTTGGATATTTCACCATCGGTGCTGCAGAAGCGAAGAATACTTTTTTCGCACCAGAATCACGAGCCATCTGGATAATTTCATTACAGGTCGTACCACGGACAATCGAGTCATCCACCAACAGTACGTTTTTACCTTTAAACTCAAGCTCAACCGGGTTCAGTTTTTGACGTACCGATTTTTTACGCAGCTGCTGACCAGGCATAATGAAGGTCCGGCCGATATAACGGTTTTTCATGAAACCTTCACGGAATTTCACGCCCAACATATTGGCAAGTTCTAGCGCTGAAGTACGTGAAGTATCCGGAATCGGAATCACCACATCAATATCATGCTCTTCACCCCACTCACGCAGAATTTTTTGCGCCAGCTTCTCACCCATTTTCAAACGTGCTTTATACACCGAGATTCCATCAATGATGGCATCTGGACGGGCAAAATAAACATATTCAAAAATACAAGGACGGTATTCAGCATTCGCCGCACATTGCTTGGTAAAAAAATTACCTTCTAAATCAATAAATACCGCTTCACCAGGCAAAATATCACGCTCAACTTTAAAGCCCAGTGCAGTAATCGCAACCGACTCAGAAGCAATGATATATTCCATACCCTGTTCAGTTTCACGTGAACCGTAGATCAGTGGACGAATACCATTTGGATCACGGAAGCCCACCAGCCCTTGACCGGTAATCATCGCCACTACGCCATAAGCACCTTTACAACGCTCATGCACACGTGTTACCGCATGGAAAATATCTTCTGACGTTGGTACCAATTTGCCATGTTTTTGCAATTCATGCGCCAACACGTTTAGCAGGACTTCCGAATCAGAATCAGTGTTCATATGACGCAAGTCAGTTTTGAACAGGTCATCATGAATTTCTTCGGCATTGGTCAGGTTACCATTATGTGCCAAGGTAATCCCGTACGGCGAGTTCACATAAAACGGCTGTGCTTCAGCACTGCTCGATGAACCGGCTGTTGGATAACGCACATGACCAATACCGTAATTTCCTTTCAAAGCACGCATATGACGGGTATGGAATACATCACGTACCATACCATTGTCTTTGCGCAGGAATAAACGTCCTTCATCACATGTCACGATCCCAGCTGCATCTTGTCCACGATGTTGTAACATCGTTAATGCATCAAACAACATTTGGTTAACGGGTGATTTACCAGCTATACCAACTACTCCACACATAGCAACCTCGCAGACAAGCTAGGATTAATAAAAAGGATTATTTGTAGACTCATCTGCAACTCCAGACTTGGACGATGTTTCAGATGATGAAGCTGAAGGTTTCGATGCCCCTTCAGGCTTGATATGTTGTAGTGCGCCATTCGCGGCTTCTTTCGACATTTGAGTCGCCCAAGGCGCATAAGGCAATAAGGCTTGAATAAACTTGGACTGTTTCCAGTGCGGCGAGCTTTCTACCCACGGACCAATCCCCTGCATGGTAATCAGGACAATGAGCAAACCTTTCAGGCTACCAAAGACACCACCAGCCAGACGGTTGAGAGGACCCAGTTTAAGACTCTTTAAAATACGGTTCAACAGTGCAGTAACGATCCAGGTCAGAACTACAATCAGCAGGACGATAAAGGCGAAGGCCGCAATCTTTTGTACAACTGGATCTGTACTCAGAGCAACCATAGACGGCGCAAGTAGCGTTGAATATTTTGCCGCAACAATCAGGGCAAAGATCCATCCCACTAAGTTCGCAAAGGCTTTAATAAATCCTTGACGCAAACCGTTGAGCCCTCCAATGAGCAAGATAATCAGTAGAAAGATATCAATGGCATTCATAGGATTTAAAGTGCGTCTACACAATCTTTTACAAGTTTAGGTCCAGTATAGATGAGGCCACTATAAACCTGTACAAGGCTGGCGCCTGCCTGTTTCTTGGAAACAGCATCTGCACCTGAAAGAATACCACCCACACCAATCAATGGAATTTGTCCTTTTAATACCGCAGCAAATGCAGCCAGACATGCGGTACTTTTCTCAAATACTGGCGCGCCAGACAAACCGCCCGCTTCCTCTGCATGCTCCAGACCCTCTACCCCTTCACGTGACAGTGTGGTATTGGTCACGATCAGACCATCGATCTTGAATTGCAATAACTGTTTGGCAATAAAGGCAATATCGCTGTTATCCAGATCAGGCGCCACTTTGAGTACCAAAGGTACATAATGCTGGTATTCCTGAGCCAATTCAAGCTGACGCTTCTTCAATGTTTCCAGCAGTTCGGTGAGTGCATCACCACTTTGCAGGCTGCGCAGGTTTTTGGTATTGGGAGAAGAAATATTGACGGTAATATAAGAAGCATAATTATAGACTTTTTCTAAACAGATGAGGTAATCATCTACTGCTTTTTCTACCGGAGTATCAGCGTTTTTACCGATATTAATACCGAGAATACCTTTAAATTTGGCCGCTTTGACATTTTCAACCAGCTGATCCACGCCATCATTATTAAAGCCCATACGGTTAATAATGGCTTTGGCCTGTGGCAAACGGAATAAACGCGGATGAGGATTGCCGGCTTGCGGTCGCGGGGTAATGGTACCAATTTCAATAAAACCAAAACCTTGACCGGCAAGGGCGTCAATATAGGCACCATTTTTGTCCAAACCTGCCGCAAGACCTACCGGATTGGGAAATTCGATTCCCATACAGGTCACAGGTTTCGCAGCAACATTTTGACGCATCAAGCCCATTTTATGGGATGATTTCAATAGTGATAATGTCAGCTCATGTGCACGCTCTGGTGCTAAAGAAAACAACAAAGGGCGGGCTAGAGAATACAACATATCCAGAAAAGTCTACTGCTTTTTAAGTCGGCATATTATAGGCATAGGCTGACAAAAAAACCATGCTTTGCAAATCTTTATTTTTACCGTTTATTGTATGGTCGCCGTTAATTTAATCTGTCCTGCCTCATTATTTAGTTCCATTTTCTCGATACTTAGCCCCATTTGTGCCAGCTGAGTCAGGAAATTTGCCAGTACTGCATAATTTTCATGCATGACCGCCAATTGAATTTTTCCTTCCATTTGCTGGGAAGCCACCGACAATCCTTGCTGCTGTGCGACTCGCTGTACTTTCTCCGCTGCATCCAGTTGGGTGTCCCCAGCCGGTTTCATGGTTACTGCATTACTTTGCATCCAAACAATGGTATCTTTCAGCTGATTTAAGCGTTTTTGCTGGGTATCTGCCGCCTGATGCATATACCAGAGTGCAGAACCGACTGCCGCCACAATCACAAAAACAGTGGTAAAAATCACCATTACCCGTTCACGTACCGACAAGCTGTCCAGATAATCACTCAGTTTTTCAAAAGACTGATCCATACGATTTTGTAGCGCTTCAATGCCTTTCATTATTGAATCCTCACCAGTCCGATCGCAGCTGTTCCGCTGGCCTGAATATTCCCCAGCTCCACCTTAAAGCCTTGCTGGCTTAATTGTGTGGTCAGTGCATTTAACGTTTCTGATGAATTGGCTTTAAGTTCCATACTTAGCACAGAAGCATCATAATTCACCCGTTGTGCCACAATCTGATTTTGCATCAAGACAGGCCCCACCCGACTAATCAGCTGTAATGCATGCGTATCTGCAATCTGGCTTTGACGCAACTGCCCTTCAAACTGACTTTTGATATTCTGCTCAGTGACCGGATAATTTTGTCCAAACCAGTATTTAAACTGGTCAATGGCTTGCGCAGCAGTCTGATTCGCCACTTTCTTATATTGATACCAGCGCATAGCATCATAACTAAACTGCAACACCAAAATACCCAGAAAAACTGCCGCGCAGGCTTTCCAGTAGCCGGAAATAGCACCATCGGATTTTGCTTTAGGCAAGACATTAAACGGATGCTGTTTCGGTTTTTTCAGTACAGGAATTCCATATTGGAAAGACTCCAGTTGCTCCTGAGTGACCAGTGCTTCAAGACTACGCAACTGCTCCTGATTCAGGTTGCTCACCTTATAGCTGAGGTCCTTGGGCTGATAATCCAGATAAAGGCTCAGATCATCTAGCGACTGACCGATATATTCCGACTCGCGCACCAGCAAACGCCCACCAATTTGAGCAATCACACGCTGGTTGGCCTCAGGAATCGGCAGCACCAAAAAGTCCGGCAACAAAGCTGCTAGCTTGACCGGGATCAGGCTTAAAGCATGTTGCAAGGTCTCAAGCGTAGAATTCGCAATTCCTATAATGCTGATCTGATCCGGCTGTTGAAAATGATGCAGCACTTTCATGGCATCTACCGGCAGCACCACATATTCTTCGAGCAAATATTTAATGCCATCATTGCCCATTTTCTTATATTGGCTCTTGGGCAAGGTCTGCTGCAAAATTTGCACATGACGGCTCGGGAAAAATACCACTGCCTCTTCGCCATGATGAGCTTGTATATCCTGAATCAGCTGCTCAAGTGTGTGCGCAGTGTTCCAGAACTCCCCAGTTGACCATTGCCAAACCCCATTGGCTTCTGGCATCCATAAATACAACATTGATTGTGTTCTGCCGTTTTAATTAATTTTTTATAGTGTAGGAATAAAGCTTTTTATCTGTGTGGATAAACCCGGGGCAATCACCGCCTGATCATAAATACGTGTCTCTGCCAATGCATAGGGATGAAAAGATTCAGCCAGCAGAA
Source organism: Acinetobacter sp. CIP 64.7 (assembly GCF_000369745.1). GTDB lineage: Bacteria > Pseudomonadota > Gammaproteobacteria > Pseudomonadales > Moraxellaceae > Acinetobacter > Acinetobacter fasciculus. The sequence continues at coordinate 781,752 of NZ_KB850179.1, forward strand.
TGGAAGACATATGTGCCACCACATTCATATGACACACCACTGCAATCGACTCATAAGGCAGTTGCGACAACCATTCTACTGCAACTTTGGCATCATCATCCGGTTTGATGGTATTACAGATCACCACCGGCACATCTTTAAAATACTGCTGCAAATGTGCCAGAGTTTCCTGCGCACGCAATAACGGACTGACCACAAAGACTTCAGGCTTAATCAGATCCTTTAAGAACTGTGCAGTTTGCTCAGCCTGTTGATGACCACGCTCCGTTAAAGGTCGCTTGGTGTCATTACCATTGACCGGTGGCGCGGCCTCGCCATGTCGAACTAAAGTCAGTTGCATTTGATTTCCTTATATTCTTTTGCCTGCATGATAAGCAGCGAATATGACAATTCGCAGACAGTCCCTGTGTTATAGATCAGACTTGATGATGTGGCAAGACAAATTCAACATCACTGCGATGACCGTTTTTCATCAATGACAATGCAATATTGAGTGGCGGCGCACCTTCAAAAATCACATCATACAAGGCCGAGGTAATCGGCATATACACATCGAGCTCTTCCGAACGTGCCTTGACCTGTACAATGGTATTAATCCCTTCTGCCGTTTGCCCCAACTCAGTCGTTGCCTGCTCCAAGGTTTTACCTTTACCAAGCGCATAACCCACCTGATAATTACGGCTAAGAGGGCTGCTACAGGTAGCGAACAAATCACCCACACCTGAAAGCCCAAGGAAAGTCAGCGGATTAGCACCGAGTTTTACTGCAAAACGGCTCATTTCGGCCAAAGCACGGGTCAGGATCATACTCTTGGTATTTTCACCCACGTTATACGCAGCAGCCATGCCCATCGCGACAGCATAGATATTTTTTAATGCGCCCCCGAGTTCTACCCCATGCACATCATCACTAGCAAATACGCGGAACAAGGCACTATGTAGGGCTTGTTGTACGGCATAACGCACCAGCTCGGACTGGCTGGCAATCACGGTTCCTGCCGGCTGTCCTGCCACAATTTCCTTGGCCAGATTCGGTCCTGATAACACACCATAAGGCACTTCAGGCAACACTTCACGAATAATATCGCTCATGAAACTAAAGGTTTTGGCTTCAATACCCTTGGTCAGCGAGATCACGGCTTGCGATGTAATAAAAGGTTTGATTTGCTGCAAAACATCCCGGAAAGAATGGCTCGGAATTGCGACTAAAATAATATCGCGATCACGCACAGCCTGTTCCAGGTCTGACACCGCCAGCAGATTTTCTTCTAACTTAAAATCTGGCAAATAGCGTTTATTGATATGGGTGGCATTAATATCTGCCGCAACTGCTTCATCACGAATCCAGATCATGGTATTGCAACCATTACGCACTGCAGTATTGGCCATTGCAGTACCAAAGCTGCCCCCACCCAATACCGTTACTCTTAAAGCTGTCTTATGATCAACTGCAACCGGTTCTACCAGTTTTGAGAAATTTAATTCTGACATCTTATTTTTTAATATCCTGTTATACCGTGCAAACTAGCTGTTCTGGTTCCAGTAACTGACAAAATCACCGGTTCGAATCTCTGTGCGTGCTGGAATTGCTTTTGCGGCAGTGCCAATATAAATAATACCCGAGACCAGATCGTCTTTTGAAATTCCCAATGCCTGCTTAAACAGGCCAGACTCGACTACAGCACCGCTACGCCACATGGTTGAGAAACCCTGAACCTGAAGTGACAGCAGAAAATTCTGAATCGCTGCGCCTGAACTAAGGATTTGCTCAAAATGAGGAACTTTAGGATGATCCTGCAAACGCGTTAAGGCAAGTACCAATAAAGGCGCACGAAATGGATGATTTTTAACACGCTCAATCTGCGCTGTTTCAGTTTCACCCAAATCGACGAGCGCCTGCGACAGCAACTCTCCAAAAGCTTCACGCTGATTATCTGGAACCACCACAAATGTGGTCGGCTTGAGCCGATGATGATCGGGTGCAGTTAATGCCGCCTGAAAGGCTTTTTCCAGTTGTTCTGCATTCGGTGCCGGTGCCAGCAGATGACCAATCGATTGTCGTTGGTGAATATTTTGATGAACGATGTCAATCGCAGATTCCGTCATTGCCTTGTATATCTACACTTAAAAACTATACTCAAGATTAGCATATTCAAAGAAAAATACGCTAGAAACTTCATAGCGATTCAGCCAGCTCATCACCACTTAAAAATAAACTTGCTTGGTTTTTCAATCCCGTACTGCTCTATTTTTCACCTAAGTCACATAGAGCTATACCAAAAATTGCCAAACCTATACAACAGCTACAAAATCTGCGCTGCTTGCTGTGTTGAAATATTCAGCATCGTATTTACTTGAGATTTCATGATGAAAAAAACAATCACTTTCAGCGGATTGGCTATTTCCGCATTACTGCTTACTGCCTGTGCCTCAAACCCGACTGCTTTGGCCGTTCAAAAGGAAAATAACCAGTATGAGGTGACCGGATTAGGTAAAAATCAACTGACCTCGAAAAACAATGCGATTACTGCGGCCAATAAAGCCTGTGGCTCTCGATCAACCCCAATTATTGTGGATGAAAAGACAGCTTATAACGGCGCTTTAAAAGGCGTGGTCGATGAACAAACAGGTCAGATGATCCAGGCAGCAGCTACCGTTCTCGGGAATATCGCAGGTACCAATACCGGTTTAAACCAAAATGATGATTATCAGACGGTTCTTACATTCCGCTGTCAGGCCAAATAAGCTAATAAACCATAGCGCAATAAAAAACCGCTCTTCAAGAGCGGTTTTTCGATGGTCTGGATTAACAATAACCTTCCAGACGGGTCAAAGGCAATTTTTGACCAATGGCTTTTTCAATTTCTGGCAGATAGAACGCATCATCTTCTGCAAGGAAACTGATACTCACACCACTGGTTCCCGCACGACCGGTACGACCAATACGATGCACATAATCATCCGACTGTTCCGGCAAGGTGAAGTTCACCACATGCGATACACCATCAACATGGATGCCACGACCTGCCACATCCGTTGCAATCATGATGTTATGTTTACCATTTTTGAACTGATCCAGCATTTTAAGGCGTTTGTCCTGAGCAATCTCGCCAGACAGCATCACTACTTTATAGCCATCACGTTTTAAATGGTCATAAAGTTTGCGCACCTGATCACGACGGTTGGCAAAAATCATGACTTTTTCAATCGGCTCATCACGCAAGATTTCTTGCAACAATTTATATTTGTCCGCCTTGGCGACCATATAAACCCGTTGCTCGACATCGGCATTGGTTTTCTTTTCCGGTTCAATTTCAACTGTGACCGGTTCAAATAACCATTGTTGTGCAAGATTCAGCACATCGTAGCTGAAAGTTGCAGAGAACATTAAAGTCTGACGTTGTTCTTTACGCGGCGAGAAACGCACAATGCGCTTTACTGAAGGAATAAAGCCCATATCTAGTAAGCGGTCGGCTTCATCAATGACCAAAAATTCAATCTGATCCAGCCAGACTTCTTTTTGTTCTACAAAATCGATCAAACGACCCGGTGTAGCCACCATAATATCGACAGGCGCTTTATTAAGCTGGTTCTTTTGCTTGTCAAAATCCACACCACCCAGCAAGGTCACCACATTGAGACCAGCATATTTCGCCAGATCCTGTGCATCGCTTTCGATCTGTAACGCCAGTTCACGGGTCGGTGCCAAAATCAGCGCACGTGGCTCACCACGATAGCGTTGTTCCTGAATCGGATTATTTAAGAGATCATTCATGATACTAATTAAAAAGGCAGCAGTTTTGCCTGTACCTGTCTGTGCACGGCCAATGGCATCATGTCCTGCCAGCGTGAATTTCAAAACCTTCTGCTGGATAGGCGTCATGGTGGTAAAGCCTAAAGCATCAATCGCTTTTTTTAGATTGGGATGTAAATTTAAGGTTTCAAAACCAGATGACATAAAGCGGTGCTCTAATTGGGTAATCACTAAGATAGGGATAGTATAAACAAAAAACGCCCCAAGTTATATTGGAGCGTTTTCTTTTTAGCTTAATCCGAAGATTAGTCTAATGGTTGAACTTCTTCAGCTTGAAAGCCTTTTTGGCCTTTAACAACACTGAATTCAACACGTTGGCCGTCACGAAGTGAACGGTGACCGTCACCTTGGATAGCACGGAAATGAACAAATACGTCATCACCGCCGTTACGTTGAATAAAGCCGAAGCCTTTAGTATCGTTAAACCACTTAACTACGCCTTGTTCGCGAGCAGCTGTCATAAGTTAATCCTCATTGAAACTAAAAGAAGGACCACCCGGTGTTGCAAACAGCAGAGCAAACAAGTTTGAAAATATTATTTTTAAGCTTGTAATCATTCTGTAAAACTATCAACAAAATCCCGGTTACATCCATTTATGTAATAGGGTGAAAAACAATCACTTTGTTTATTCAAAGTCCCAAATACGCAACGAGCTTAACATGGGTTTATCACAATTAATAGATTTTTTTTAGCATGTTCTGTTTGATTTAGTTATTTTTTTCATGAAAATTGTCAAAAGACTTTATAAAGTCATTTAGATCTTCTTTTTCTGAAACCAGTTTGGTTCTGGCATCATATTTGCTACTATTTATAGCCTTTTCTGCCATCTAAATAAAACCGCAATGTCCGAATATCCAGCGCAATTCAGCCTTATAGACGCTATGGGAAAACCGTGCCCGATGCCGCTATTAATGTTAAAGCGCGCACTAAAGGCCGGAAATCAGAAAACATTCCTGCTGAAATCATCTGATCCGCATAGCCAGACAGATGTCAGCCGCTATTGTCAGCTGCATCAGCTCAAGCTTGAATTTAAAAAAATTTCTGATACAGAGTTTCACTACTTAATTGAATCTTAAAAATTTTCAATTAAACTGTTGATCTTCACTTTCGTATACTTTTTTACATTTCTCTACCCAAATATCCATTATTTGCGGAGAGATTGGATTAAGATAAAACCTAGTTTAGGGTTATCCCGCACTTCAAGGAGAACACATGAGTGACAGCCGCAATCAGTTAATGCCCCTGTCATTATCGGCGCCAGGTGTCAACCTCGGTGCTTATATCAGCACTGTCAATCAGATTCCGATTTTAACGGCCGAACAAGAAAAAGAGTTGGCTGAACGCTATTATTATGACCAAGATTTAGATGCAGCGAAAATGCTGGTCATGTCGCATTTGCGTTTTGTAGTACATATTGCGCGTAGTTATGCAGGTTATGGTTTGCCACAAGGCGACCTGATTCAGGAAGGCAACCTGGGCCTGATGAAAGCTGTAAAACGTTTTGACCCGAATATGGGCGTACGTCTGGTGTCATTTGCCGTGCACTGGATCAAGGCGGAAATTCACGAATATGTGATCCGTAACTGGCGTATTGTGAAAATCGCCACCACTAAAGCGCAACGTAAACTGTTCTTTAATCTGCGAAGCCTGAAGAAATCATCGAAAAAGTTGACGCTCGCAGAAGCACAGTCTATTGCCAATGATTTAAATGTCACACCAGAACAAGTACTGGAAATGGAAGGCCGTCTGACGGCGTATGATGCGGCTTTTGATGCATCAAGCGATGACGATGATGAAGGTTCCACCCATGTGGCACCAGCGTTATATCTTGAAGATAATCGTTATGACCCGGCTCGTCTGATTGAAAATGAAGACTATGAGGAGCAAAGCACCTCTGCCCTGCATGAAGCCATGGATCAGCTAGATGATCGTTCACGTAATATCTTGCAGCGTCGCTGGCTAGATGACGAGAAATCGACCCTGCATGAGCTTGCAGCGGAATATAATGTTTCTGCGGAACGTATTCGTCAGCTGGAAAAAAATGCCATGGAAAAAATTAAAGTGGCGATGTCATCCAATTAACACCAAATTCTGTTACTGATTTACCTCGAAAAAGCCTTCTTTGATGAAGGCTTTTTTATGTCCGCATTTTGAATTTATGCTAAGGTTGAGCGCAAACTTTATCAGGAAGATCAATTCAAATGTGGATTGCGATTTCAGCACTTAATTTGGCACTTGCAGTCATGCTCGGTGCTTTTGGTGCACATGGTTTAAAAGCGCGGGCGACTGAAGCACAGCTCGGCTGGTGGCAAACGGCAACGGATTATTTTTTCTATCATGCCTTAGGACTACTGATTCTTTCTTTACTGGCGAAAGTCATCCCTGCATTGCCCATTCAATGGAGCTTCGGTCTGATTCAGGTCGGCATTTTACTGTTTTCTGGCTCACTGTATATCATGGCCTTAGGATTACCCCGCGGTTTAGGTGCTATTACGCCCATCGGCGGGGCTTTAATGATTGCCGGATGGTTAATTCTGGCCTGGAATGCTTTAAAATACGCCAGATAAGTTTGAACAACACTTAATCATGGAGGGTTGCTAGAATGATGATTTACATCAATGGCGAACAACAGGAAACTCACTGCAAGAATCTGCTGGAACTGATTCAGAGTATGGCGCTTGAGGGTAAGCGTTTTGCAGTTGAAGTCAATGAAATGATTATTCCTAAAAGCAGATTGGGCGATACGCCAATTTGCGATACAGACAAAATAGAAATTATTCACGCGGTCGGTGGCGGCTAATACTCGGGACAATTATGCAAGATTTATTACAGATTGGTTCACGCCAATTCCAGTCACGCCTTTTGGTAGGCACGGGCAAATACAAAGATTTAAATGAAACTCAGCAGGCCATTGAAACCAGTGGTGCAGAGATTGTCACTGTCGCTATTCGCCGTGTCAATATTGGCCAAGATCCTGACCAGCCGAACCTGCTGTCAGTCATTCCTCCGGAAAAATATACCATTTTGCCGAATACCGCAGGTTGCTTCGATGCCAATAGTGCCGTCCGCACCTGTATGCTGGCGCGTGAGTTGCTCGATGGCCACAATCTGGTCAAACTTGAAGTTTTGGGTGATGAAAAGACACTTTATCCAAACGTAACCGAAACACTGAAAGCTGCGCGCACCTTGATTGACGATGGCTTTGAGGTCATGGTTTATACCTCGGATGATCCGATCGTGGCGCAAGAGCTGGAAAGCATGGGCTGTGTTGCGATTATGCCATTGGGTAGCCTGATTGGTTCTGGTCTGGGCATTCTGAATCCACATACCCTGTCAATCATCAAGGAAAATGCCAAAGTTCCTGTCCTAGTCGATGCCGGTGTCGGTACAGCGAGTGATGCCGCGATTGCGATGGAACTGGGTTGTGATGGTGTACTCATGAATACAGCGATTGCAGCTGCACAAAATCCGGTATTAATGGCATCTGCGATGAAAAAAGCCGTTGAAGCAGGCCGAGAAGCTTTTCTTGCAGGCCGTATGCCGCGCAAGCGTATGGCCAATGCCAGCTCACCGGAAACCGGCTATTTCTTTAAATAAATTTTCATGAACAAAAATAAAGGACTCAATTGAGTCCTTTATTTTTGTTTTTAGTTAAGGAATCAGACCTTCATCACGCATAGCAATCTGTACAGACTGACGTTCTGCCACTTTATTACGGATATGAATAATATTTTTATATGGACTCAAATCATGCTCAATCTGGTTCGACCAGTTGGTCAAGACAAATAGATAGGCATCCGCAGGCCCAAAGTTATCATCCACCAGATAATCATTGTCCGATTCACCAATCGCTTTATCGATATAACTCAATAGTCGATCAATCTCTGCATAGGCTTTTTTCTTTTCATCTTCGGATAACTTGCCACCGAAGAACACCGCATAGGCATCATGTAGTTCAGAGTTCAGATAACCTAACCATTCCAGCACTTTGGCACGTCCCATGCCCGATGGTGGAATTAGATCTTGTTTTGGATCGTGTTGAGCAAGAAACGGTAGAATTGCAACATTTTCTGTCAGGATCAGACCAGGGTTAATTTCTAACGCTGGTACATAGCCTTTAGGATTAACTTCGTAATAATCCGTACCTTTTTCTGTTTTATGTGTTTTTAAATCAACACGTTCCAAATCAAAATCGACATTAATTTCATTTAAAATAATATGTGCTGCCAGTGAGCAGGCACCTGGTGAATAGTAAAGCTTCATTTCTGATCCTTGTTATACACTTCTCAATGTTTTAAATCGCTTCTGACAAACTTTCAAGTGATCAAACCTGTAAATTGCAAAAAAGCGTAACTGTCACCTCAGGGCAGTTACTCATTCAATATTCAGGATATTCCGGGCTTTTGCAAGTCAATCTTGTGTAGATTTTTATCTCTATCTGTTTAACATACACAGGTTTTCCAAATTTAGATGATATTTCGTGATTAGCCTGAAAAAAGAAGAATGGTTTTCCAATATCCGCACAGATGTATTGGCAGGTCTGGTGGTGGGACTTGCCCTGATTCCTGAATCAATTGCCTTCTCTGCCATTGCCGGTGTCGATCCGCAAGTCGGTTTATATGCCTCTTTCTGCATTGCAGTATCCATTGCCTTTTTTGGTGGCCGTCCTGCCATGATCTCTGCGGCTACAGGCGCAATGGCACTTTTGATGATTACCTTGGTAAAAGAACATGGTTTGCAATATCTGTTGGCTGCCACAATTCTGACCGGCATCATTCAGGTCATTGCGGGTTATTTTAAAGTCGCTAAATTAATGCGCTTTGTATCGCAGGCGGTGGTATACGGATTTTTGAATGCCTTGGCGATCCTGATATTTGTGGCACAAATCCCGGAAATTAACCGGATGGATAGCACCGGTTATCTGTTTATTGCGATTGGTCTGGCAATTATTTATCTGTTTCCGTATATCCCGAAAATTGGCAAAGCCATTCCCTCACCTTTAATCTGTATTATCGTATTAAGCGGGTTGGCGCTGTTGTTAAGTGCAGATATGCGTACCGTGAGCGATCTTGGACAATTCCCGGATACTTTGCCAGTATTCCTGATTCCAGAAATTCCACTCAATCTGGAAACCTTGCAAATTATCCTGCCTTATTCCTTTACCTTGGCGACTGTCGGTTTGCTGGAAAGCATGATGACCACTACGGTCATTGATGAAGTGACCGGAACTGAAGGTGACCGTCATCAGGAATGTCGTGGTCAGGGTATGGCCAATATTGTCAGCGGCTTTATGGGCGGGATGGCCGGTTGTGCCATGATCGGCCAGTCAATTATCAATGTGTCTTCAGGGGCACGTACCCGTTTATCGACTCTGGTCGCTGGCGTGTTTCTGCTGTGTCTCGTGGTTTTTTTGAAAGACTGGCTGGCTTATATCCCAATGGCAGCGCTGGTTGCGATCATGATTATGGTGGCATTTACCACCTTTCAATGGGGAGCAATCAAGCAATTCAGCAAACATCCGCTAGAATTTAATACCGTGATGATTGCCGTGATTATTGTCGTGCTTGCCACTCATAATCTGGCGCTTGGTGTATTTGTCGGCGTATTGCTCTCTGCCCTGTTCTTTATTAATAAACTGGAAAGAACCGTACATGTCTATACGCATTTGAATTCGGCTCATTCACGCAGCTACTTTATTTCTGGACAGATATTCTTTAGCAGTTCAGAGAAGTTCTATCAGTTCTTTGATTTTAAAGAGAAGCTTGAGCATGTCGAACTGGATCTGACCCATGCGCATATTTGGGACGTGACTTCGGTCAATATGCTGAATAACGTGATTCAGAAGTTTAAAGCCCAAGGGATAGATGTAAGGGTGATTGGTTTGAATGAAGCCAGCAGTACATTGATCGACCGGTTTAGTAGCTGATGAACGATGATTAATAAAAGAGCCTCAATTGGCTCTTTTATTTTATCTGGAAGATCTTGCCGATTTTTATGGAGAAATACCGAGAAAAGTTTGACTTGCTCGGCTCAGGACTTAAAATACCGCATTCTGAATTTTTAGATTTGCCAAAGTTATGTCGAACGATCAATTAGACCAGCAAGTCGTGGAGCTGGAAAACTTAAGCGAGCACCGTGAAATCGTGACGTTTATGCGCCGCTCAATGCCGCTGAATACCTCTCAACGTACTGCGCTTGAACAATATGGTCACTTAATTTTGGAATATCCAGTCGGTGATTTGCGTCAGCACTTTGAACATCCTGAACGTCCTTTGACTGTAGAAATTGGTTTTGGTATGGGCCGTTCACTGGTATTGATGGCCAAAGCTAATCCTGAACGTAACTTTGTCGGAATTGAAGTCCATGTACCTGGAATTGCGCAGTGCGTGTATGAAGCAGGTATTGAAGGCCTAACGAACTTACGTGTGCTGGATGCTGATGCAATTCAGGTATTACGTGAAATGCCAGACAATAGTATTAATGCAGTTCAGTTATACTTCCCTGATCCATGGCAGAAAAAACGTCATTTTAAACGCCGCTTTGTTTCGCATGACCGTATGCCGCTGGTGGAGCAAAAGCTGGAGCTTGGCGGAACTTTCCATGCTGCAACGGACTGGGAACCGTATGCGGAATGGATGATAGAAGTATTGGAAGAACGTCCACGTCTGGAAAATCTGGCGGGCAAAGGCAATAGCTATCCTCGTCCGGAATGGCGTCCACAAACCAAGTTTGAACGTCGCGGGATTGAAGCAGGTCACAAGATTAATGATTTTATCTTTAAGAAAATTTCTTAATCTAAGACTCAAAAAAAGCGCTGATTATTCAGCGCTTTTTTATGGGAAAAATTTGGCTTTGAACCCTGCTTCGTAGATAAATTATCAGCTTCTTCATTTCTGATGACGCGTGAGAATCTGCTGGCTCAACAACTGATAGACATTTTGTAAATCTTCTCGCTGCATATTGGCTAACATCTGCTGATGCATATTCAAGATATTCTGATCACCACGCATCGCTGGGCCGGTCTGCATTTGTTTGGGATCATTCTGAGTGGCTTTATTGGCAGTTTCCAGCATTAAGGGATACAACAAACTGAAATCGACCTGTTGTACATCAACCACCTGCTTGGCCATGTCATAACAGTAATTGGCAAAATTACAGGCAAATACCGCTGCAAGATGCAAACTGAGACGTTGACTGGAACTATAAGTATAAATACGATTGCTTAGGCTATTTGCCAGTTCTAATAACAGGATTTGGTCCTGTTCATTCACCGCTTCAATCAACAGTGGCGTCTGCTGCCAATCAATCTGGCGTTCGAGACTAAAGGTCTGTAAAGGATAAAATACGCCTGCACGCGCATGCACATTTTTCAGTAAATTGAGATGGGTGCTGCCAGAGGTATGTACGATCAGATTCTGCTGTAGATACGGATGAATCTGTTCAATGACGTTGGCAATCGACTGATCACTGACCGCGATAATGACCAGATCCACCTCATGATCCAGCTGTTGAGGCTGAGCGATGGCCTGAGCGTTGAATTGCTCAGCCAGATATTGTGCTTTTTCTAGGGTTCGACTGTAGATCTGTACGATCTCATGGTGTGCTGACAATACAAGGGCAAGATGATATGCCACTCGCCCTGCCCCAATCATACTGATCCGCATCTGCTGTTCTTCCTGATAAATTACGCACAGCATGCCAATAAATAAAGATTGAGGCAATTGGCCTTGATGTTTCGAATAGACTTTAGAACTTTCGCAGGGTCAGAATCTGTTCACTTCGACCAAAAGGTCCATGAACATCATGCAGAATCCCGCTGGTCAGACCAATACCATCTTCACCATATTGCTGCACCACTTCCAGTCCCAGCCATTTACCCTGCGGCAGACGGTGCATATGAATCTGCAGGTCCAGATTCGGAAATCCCCAACCGGAATTCGGGTCCTGACGTGGCACAATGCCATTGGCCGTATCGACCATACCGAGCAAACGACTAAAGTCTGTCGTCGGTTGACCTTCTACCATGTCCAGCGAATTTCTTAGCCAGACAATGCCCTTGCCTGCACGATGGTCAGCATGTGCCCGGGTTTCAATACTCTGGATATAACCGCCCGGCCAGCAGCGCATACCCTCCCAAACCGGTAAATATTCTGGACTTTCGATCGGAAAATCTTCCACTCCAGCAATGGCCGTGGTATTTGAAGTTAGCATTCTCCACGCGCGTGCCACGATACAGGTTTTACCATTGGCACACATTTCAGCTTCAACCAGTTCAATGGTTTTACCCGGACGGATCATGCGTGTGGTAATCGAAAATTCACCAAAGGCTATCAGGCCAAAAATATCCAGCCCGACCCGACCAATACGCATGTCAGCACGTGGCTGAAACTGTTCCAGTTCGACGCATAGAATACCGGTGGCTGGCGCCATGTGCTGCTCATGCGGATTCCACGCACCTTGTGCATGAATATTAGAACGGTAATAAGCCGTAGTACTGCCATCTGCATGCTGTTCGCGCTGAATAAAACTGTAATATGCCGACATTGTTTTAATACTTCCCTGAATATTCACTTAAACTTTAGAGTTTACAAAAAGTGCTTTTATCTTTATTTTCTGAGCAAAAAGCCATGATAATCCATGATTTGACAATAAATTTTGCACTGTTTAAATCCGACTTTGGTTAAAAGCGCTTTAAAATTATGCGCAGATAACAAGTAAAAATCCTGCTCCAAGCGTTCAATCATCTTGGTACTTTGCGTTACACTCAACCCTGTCTGTTGTGCCATCTTCTGCATAGTTTTAATGTCTTGCTGATCTTCAGGTTGCATCAGATCATAGGTCAATGCAAGACCATTGGTTTTAAGACACTGATAAATAGCCTGAAAAAATCCGTTTTTTTCGGAATTTGGAATGAAATGTGCCACTAGAATGGCCAACGCAGCATCAAACGTATCCGGCTGATTCAAATCTTGGATTGTGCTTTGGATAAGTTGTACCCTTTGTTGATCTATGGAATTCAGATTTTTACTAACCTGTTCCAGCATAGCTGCTGATGGATCAATTGCAGTAAAGGTCCAGTCTGGATGTTGCTCTAATAAATACGACAATTCATAACCTGTTCCGCAACCCACTATTAATATATGTGCGGTTTCTGGGAGTTCAGTGCTGAGAATTGCTTCAATCTGCTGATGCACCAGTTCATAACCGGGAATCAGTTTACGGATATGATCGTCATAACTGGCGACCACGACTTCACTGTGAAAGTTTTTTGCCATATTTTACTCTGATTTTAGATGTTCAGTACATTCATGTATTTCTATTACCAGACCGTCGTGATCAGTAAATTCATTTACAGACATTTTAGAATCTTGCTAAATGTACAACCTCAAACTGCTAGATATATTGAACGTCCATTGCGCAGGTTTTTCGTTACTTTGACGGGGCAAAGTAACCAAACCCTTTTGTTTCACTGATATGGCATCCCTGCCATACAGTGAAACGGCGACATCCATGTCGCCGGGCTCTCTGATGAGTTGCTATTAATTGTTAGCTTTAGGATTAGTTCTAACGTAAAAAATAAAGTTTAAGCAATCTCTTTCAAGTTCAGCTCTTCACGCATAAATTCACGCAATTTGAACTTCTGCGCCTTCCCTGAAGCCGTCATTGGAAATTCCTGGAAGAAACGCACATAGCGCGGCACTTTATTGTGAGAAATATGCTCCTTACAATACTGACGGATGGTTTCTTCAGTACAAGGATCATTTTCATGCAGGATGATGCAGGCACAAAGTTCCTCACCATATTTATGGTCTGGCACCCCAATCACCTGTACATCTGAAACAGCCGGATGGGTATAAAGGAAATCTTCAATTTCTTTCGGGAACAGGTTTTCCCCTCCACGAATCACCACGTCCTTGATTCGGCCCTTGATTTTGACAAAGCCTTCATCATCCATTTCAGCGATATCACCGGTATGCATCCAGCGCGCCGCATCAATCACTTCCTGGGTTTTATCCTGATCTTCCCAATAACCGAGCATCACTGAATAACCACGTACACACAGCTCACCCAATTGGCCGCGTGGAACCACCTTGCCATTTTCATCGACAATTTTAACTTCCAGATGCGGATGTACCCGGCCAACCGTACTGACACGTTGCTCGACACTGTCTGCCGTTGAGCTTTGTGCACTGACGGGTGCGGTTTCAGTCATGCCATAACAAATCGTGATTTCAGACATATGCATCCGTTCAATCACGCGCTGCATAATTTCCTGCGGACATGGACTACCCGCCATAATCCCGGTACGCAGACTGGACAGATCAAACTCGTCAAACTGTTCATGTTCCAGCACCGCAATAAACATAGTCGGCACACCATAAGCCGCGGTACATCTTTCCTGCTGGATGGCTTTTAAGGTTTCCAGCGGATTAAACACGGCAGACGGATAGATCATGGCAGAGCCATGCGTAATACAGGCCAGATTGCCCATGACCATACCAAAACAGTGGAATAAAGGCACTGAAATACAGACACGGTCTTCTGGCCCTAAATGAATGGCTTCACCGACAAAATAACCATTATTTAAAATATTATTATGGGTCAACATGGTGCCTTTCGGATTGCCCGTAGTGCCCGAGGTAAACTGGATATTAATCGTTTCATCAAACTGCAATTCACTGGAGATCTGTTGCAGTTGTTCCAACTCTTGCGCACTAGGCGAGCTTAGTAAATCCTGAAAACGGTGGATGCCGGTATGCTGCTGATCATCAATTTTAATCACATGCTTTAAATGTGGCAGTCGCTCTGCATTAAGGAATTTACCTTCGGTTTCCTGCAATTCCGGTGCAATTTTAGTCAGAATTTCCTGATAGTCCGTCGTCTTAAACTGCGCTGCAATCACCAGTCCCTTACAGGAGACCTTGTTTAGCACATATTCAAGCTCGTTGCTTTTATAAGCTGGATTTAAATTCACCAGAATAATGCCTGCCTTGAAGGCTGCAAACTGGGTAATGGTCCATTCCACACAGTTCGGCGACCAGATCGCCAGACGATCACCTTTTTGCATACCCATTTTCAGCAGCTGACAGGCAAAGGCATTGACTTGTTCCTGTAGCTGCCGGTAACTGAGGCGTATGTTCTGATGCAAACTCACTACCGCATCACGTTCTGCATACCGCTCGCAAGCCTGATCAAATTTTTCACCAATCGTCATGCCCAATAAAGGCTGGCTGCTGGTTCCATAGGCATAGCTTAACCGTACTTGTGTCATTGAATCGATCTCCTTGATTCTTTGTAATTCTGATTTTCAACTTTACTAATTGTTTTATGACCACGACGACCTTGTCTGTGTACCGGTTTTTTGTGTGTTTATGCTTGTAAATTTTCCTCCTGTCCACGTACTGCGTTGACACAAAAATCGGCAATCTGTTTGACAAAGTGATCCTTATACTTCTGATCAAACATGACATTTCGGGACGGATTTAAAGGTTCAATCACGACAAAGGTCATGGCACCAACTACGCCCAACGCTGCCGTATTCAAATCTTCAAATTCGAATTCTCCATTGACCTTTCCTTCGGCCAGAATTTCCTTAATGCTCTGCTTGAGCAGCTGCTTACTGCGAAAACGCTCATGTTCCATTTCCGGATCAACCGGTTCGAACATCAGTGAATACGCCAGTTGGGGGCTATTCATGGCACGCTTGACAAAAGTTGTAACAGATTTTTGCAATTTCAGTTTTGGCGACAAATCTGACTCGGCAATATGGTTCAGGATCCCGACTTCATGCTGAATCGCGGCCGACAAAACCTCGATCAAAATCTGGCTTTTGCTTTCGAAATATCGATAGACCAGCCCTGTAGAAACGCCTGCGCGCTCTGCAATCGCCTGAATCGATGCCTCCTTCAAGCCCCCTTGAATAATCAGTTCACGAGCAGATTCCAAAATCGACAGGCGATTTTGTTCCATTCGTTCCTGCATCAATGATGATCTTTTATAACTCATAAAATTATTCTCAACAAGATAAAATGAATTGTAAATCATTTTGTGAATATAGATTCACTTTTTTATTTTTTCATTGTATGTTAAAACCACAAGCACAACAAAAATGCTTTTTTGGACACAACAAATATAACCTCAGGATGGATGAAGAATGAATTTACAAAGCTTGGATTTCGGTTTGGATGAAACTCTAATAGCGCTTCGTGATTCAGTGGCCGCTTTTTGCGCCAAAGAAATTACCCCGATTGCTCAACAGGTTGACCGTGACAACAGGTTCCCTGCCCACCTTTGGAAAAAGTTTGGCGAGATGGGCCTGCTCGGGCTGACAGTCAGTGAGGAATATGGCGGTTCAAATTTTGGTTATCTGGCGCACATCATTGCCATGCAGGAAATTTCCCGTGCTTCTGCATCCATTGGGCTGTCCTATGGCGCACATTCTAACCTATGTGTAAACCAAATTAAGCGAAATGGTACTGAAGAACAGAAACAGCGTTATCTGCCTAAACTGATTTCAGGTGAATATGTCGGTGCCTTGGCAATGTCTGAACCGAATGCAGGCTCGGATGTGGTGAGCATGAAACTGAAAGCAGAAGACAAAGGCGATCACTACCTGTTGAATGGTTCAAAAATGTGGATCACCAATGGTGGCGATGCCGATGTCCTGGTGGTCTATGCAAAAACCGATTTGCAGGCCGGCGCCAAAGGCATGACCGCCTTTCTGGTTGAAAAAAATATGCCAGGTTTCAGTCATGGCACACATTTGGACAAACTGGGTATGCGCGGTTCAAACACTTATCCGCTGTTTTTTGACAATGTCGAAGTACCCAAAGAAAACGTCATGGGCGGCGTCGGTAATGGCACCAAGGTCTTGATGAGTGGTCTGGACTATGAGCGTGCTGTATTGAGTGCTGGCCCACTGGGGATTATGGATGCCTGTATGGATACCGTGATTCCATATATTCATGACCGTAAACAGTTTGGTCAGGCGCTGGGCGAATTCCAGTTAATGCAAGGCAAAATTGCCGACATGTATTCGACCTGGCTAGCCTGTAAGGCACTGGTTTATGCGGTCGGTGCTGAATGTGACAAAGCTGAGCATAGCCGTAGCCTGCGTAAAGATGCTGCCAGTGCCATTTTATATGCTGCTGAAAAAGCGACCTGGATGGCAGGAGAAACCATTCAGACTTTAGGTGGTAACGGTTATATCAACGAATTTGCTGCCGGCCGTTTATGGCGTGATGCCAAACTGTATGAAATTGGCGCCGGTACTTCAGAAATCCGCCGCATGCTGATTGGCCGTGAACTTTTCAACGAAACAGCCTAAACCTTAACACTTAGAATAAAACAAGGATGTTGGTCATGAATCAGTTATCGAGCAAAATCAATATACGTAGTGAAGAGTTTAAAACCAACCAGACTGCCATGCTGCAACTGGTGGATGACCTAAAACAGAAAATTGAAAAAATTGCTTTGGGTGGTGGCGAAACTGCCCGTCAAAAACATCTGGACCGTGGCAAATTACTCCCCCGTGAACGGATTAATCACCTGATCGATCCAGGAACCGCTTTTCTGGAAATTGGTCAGCTGGCTGCCTATCAGGTGTATCAGGATGATGTTCCTGCCGCAGGTGTGGTCGCTGGTGTTGGTCAGGTCAACGGTGTGACCTGCATGATCATCGCCAATGATGCTACGGTGAAAGGCGGTACTTATTATCCATTAACAGTGAAAAAGCATTTACGTGCCCAGGAAATTGCCGAACAGAACCATCTGACTTGTATTTATCTGGTGGATTCAGGCGGTGCATATTTGCCTTTACAGGATGAAGTATTTCCAGACCGCGATCACTTCGGCCGTATTTTCTACAATCAGGCACGTATGTCGAGCCAAGGTATCGCCCAAATTGCAGTGGTGATGGGCAGCTGTACTGCAGGCGGTGCTTATGTGCCTGCCATGTCAGATGAAACCATTATTGTCCGCAATCAGGGCACCATTTTCCTAGGCGGCCCTCCTCTAGTTAAGGCAGCTACTGGTGAAGTGGTGTCCAGTGAGGATCTCGGTGGTGGTGATGTGCATACCCGTTTGTCTGGCGTGGCTGATCATCTGGCTGAAAACGATGAACATGCACTTGCGATTGCCCGCAACATCGTGGCCAACCTGAACAAAAAGCCAAACAAGACCGCAGATGAAATCGAAGCGCCGCTGTTTGACAGTTCGGAACTGTACGGCATTGTGCCGAGTGACGCGCGCAAGCCTTTTGATATCCGTGAAGTGATAGCGCGTATTGTCGATGGCTCACGTTTTGACGAGTTCAAGGCACGTTTCGGCACTACCCTGGTGACCGGTTTTGCCAAGCTCTATGGCATGCCGGTCGGGATTATTGCCAATAATGGCATTCTATTTTCCGAGTCTGCCCAAAAAGGCGCACATTTTATTGAACTGTGTACCCAGCGCAATATTCCGCTGATTTTCCTGCAAAACATTAACGGCTTTATGGTCGGTCGCCAGTATGAAAATGAAGGCATTGCCAAAAATGGTGCCAAGCTGGTGATGGCCGTCGCCAACGCCAATGTGCCTAAGTTGACTCTAGTGATTGGCGGTTCTTTTGGTGCTGGCAACTACGGTATGTGTGGCCGCGCCTACTCGCCGCGCTTTATGTGGACCTGGCCAAACTCGCGTATTTCAGTGATGGGCGGTGAACAGGCCTCTAGCGTTTTGTCGACCTTAAAACGTGACCAGATTGAACAGAAAGGCGGCAGCTGGTCAGCTGAAGAAGAAGACCAGTTTAAACAACCAATTCGTGATCAATACGAACGCCAAGGCCATCCTTATTATGCGTCTTCGCGTTTATGGGATGACGGTGTGATTGATCCGGCGCAATCACGTGAGGTTCTGGCTTTAAGTCTAGCTGCAGCCCTGAATGCGCCCATCCAGCCAACCAAATTCGGCGTGTTCCGCATGTAAGAGGTGACAAAATGACATATCAATTTTTACAGCTCGAACAGCAGAATCAGGTGGCAACGGTTTGGATTAACCGTGCTGAACTGCACAATGCCTTTAATACTCAAGTCATTGAAGAACTGCATGCTTGCTTCCAGTCTTTAAATAACCGTGATGATGTACGCGTGGTGATTCTGGCGGGTCGTGGCAAAAGCTTCTCTGCGGGTGCGGATCTGAACTGGATGAAACAGGCCGGTCAGGCATCACAGGCAGACAATGAGGCGGATGCGCTCAAACTGGCAAAAATGCTGCAAAGTCTGGCGACCTTAAAACAGCCAACCATTGCCCGGGTACACGGCATTGCCTTTGGTGGCGGCATGGGGCTGGCCTCAGCCTGTGATATTTGTGTGGCCAGTACAGATGCCAAGTTTGCCACTTCCGAGGTTCGCTTAGGTCTGGCACCTTCGACCATCAGCCCGTATGTAATTCGTGCAATTGGTACACGTCAAGCTTCACGTTATTTCCTGACTGCCGAGCGGATTACTGCTGAACAGGCCAAAAGCATTGGTCTTGCGCATGAAGTCACTCCACCAGAACAGCTCGACAGCAAAATTGATGAAATTGTGGAAGCACTTTTACTTGGTGGTCCTGCCGCACAGAGCGCATCGAAACAGTTGATTCAACTGGTTGACCAACAGGTATTGACCGAAGATTTACTGCTTAAAACAGCACAGCATATTGCCCATATTCGCCAGGGAGATGAGGCGAAAAATGGACTGAATGCATTTTTGAACAAACAAAGCCCGGCTTGGATCAAGACCACGGCATAACAACGAGAAGGATCCTACAATGTTTGAGAAGATTTTAATTGCCAACCGTGGTGAAATTGCCTGCCGTGTGATTCGTACAGCGAAGAAATTAGGAATTGCCACCGTTGCCGTCTATTCCGATGCTGATGCGCAGGCACAACATGTGAAACTGGCCGATGAAGCGATCTATATTGGTGAATCGCCAGCAGCTCAAAGTTATTTGCAAATTGATCGCATTATTCAGGCAGCCAAAAACACTGGTGCCCAGGCGATTCACCCCGGTTATGGTTTCCTGTCCGAAAATGACCAGTTTGCCTTGGCCTGTCAGGACAACAATATTGTCTTTATTGGCCCGCCAGTCGATGCCATTCTGGCAATGGGTCTAAAGGCCACCTCTAAAGCGCTGATGGAAAAAGCCGGTGTGCCTCTAACCCCCGGCTATCATGGGACCAATCAGGATGCCGACTTCCTGAAACAGCAGGCAGACAATATTGGCTATCCGGTACTGATCAAGGCCAGTGCCGGTGGTGGCGGTAAAGGCATGCGTCTGGTGGAACGCAGCGAAGATTTTCTTAGCTCGCTTGCTTCATGTAAGAGTGAAGCACGTTCAAGTTTTGGCAATGAAGACGTTCTGATTGAACGTTATGTGATTCAGCCACGTCATATTGAAGTGCAAGTTTTTGGCGATACACATGGCAACTATGTACATCTGTTTGAGCGTGATTGTTCGGTACAACGTCGCCACCAGAAAGTGCTAGAAGAAGCGCCTGCACCAAAAATGCCAGAAGATAAACTGGAAGCGATGCGTCAGGCTGCGATTGATGCCGCTCGTGCAGTGAATTACGTTGGCGCCGGTACGGTAGAGTTTATTGTCGAGCAAGACGGTACGGCCTATTTCATGGAAATGAACACCCGCCTACAGGTTGAACATCCGGTGACTGAAATGATTACCGGACAGGATCTGGTAGAATGGCAACTGCGCGTAGCTTTTGGTGAACCTTTACCGAAGCAGCAGCATGAATTGCAGATTCACGGTCATGCGCTTGAAGCCCGTGTCTATGCTGAAGAGCCGGAAAAAGGTTTTATCCCGGCGATCGGTCAGATCAGCTACCTGCATTATCCGGAGCAAAGTGACTGTGTACGTGTCGATAGCGGTATTGTCGAAGGCGACGAGATCAGCACTTATTATGATCCGATGATTGCCAAACTGATTGTCTGGGGTAAAAATCGTGAAGCAGCCCTAACCCAGATGCACCATGCGCTGGGTCAGTTCCATGTCGATGGTCTGGGTAACAATATTGCTTTTCTAGATCGCCTGGTGCTGTGTGACTCGTTTAAAAATGCACATTTAGATACTGGCCTGATTCAGCGTGAAGAAGAATTTCTGCTCAAACCTTCTGCGGATATCCGTGCCGAACTGGTAGTTAGTGCCGCACTGATTGAACTTCTGTCACATCAGGCACAGAATCCCGTTCCAAGCAACCCGGTATGGCAGCAGCAAGCATTCTGGCGCTTAAACCAACAGAATAGTCATACAGTGCAATTACAACGCAATGGCATTAACCTGAAAATTCAGTTCAGCACCCAAGATCAAGGCTTTGTTGCCAGCTATAACGGTCAGCAAATTCAGATTCAGGGTCAACTCGTCGATGCCCATACTTTAGCCTTGCAACTGGCGGGTAAACAGCAAAAACTGGCTTTTAGCCAGAGTGAGCAAGGCATTACCCTGTTCCAGAATGGTCAAAGCTATAAGTTTAATTACTTGAAGTCTGATTTTAATAATCAGGATGAACAAGGCACGGAAAATAACCTGATCGCACCAATGCCAGGTGTCATTACCCAGGTGCTCGTGGCAGCCAATGACAAAGTCAAAAAAGATGATGTGCTGATGACGCTGGAAGCCATGAAGATCGAATACTCGATTCGCGCACCGCATGACGGCATCATCGCAAGCTCATATTTTCAGAAGGGTGATCAGGTTAAAGCCGGTGATGAACTGGTCGAGTTCCAGCCTCTGGCGGAGGAAGTGGCATGACGGATTTTGTCAAAATCGTAGAGGTCGGGCCACGCGATGGCCTGCAAAATGAAAAAATACCTTTGACATTGGATGACCGGAAAAACCTGATTCTGGACCTAATGAAAACCGGTCTGCAGTCCATCGAAGTCGGCTCCTGCGTTTCAGCCAAATGGGTACCGCGAATGGCAGACAGTGATGTGCTCTTTGCCAGCCTACCCCAAGATCCGAATATTCAGTTCAGTTTATTAACCCCAAACATGAAAGGTTTTGAATCGGCACTGGCTGTGGGTTGCAAGGAAGTGGCGGTATTTACTGCAGCTTCTGAAAGCTTTACCCGCAAAAACATCAACTGCTCGATTGATGAAAGCTTCGAGAAGTTTGCCGATGTCATGGCAGCAGCCAAAGCCAATGATATTAAGGTACGTGGCTATGTTTCCTGCATGGCGGACTGTCCTTATGAAGGTGCCATTGATCCGAAGCAGGTGGTCAAAGTCACCCAGCGTTTGCTGGAGATGGGCTGCTATGAAGTGTCATTGGGTGAAACCATTGGTACAGCAACACCGGATCGGGTGAAAAATGTCTGGGAGGCCTGTCTGGCTGAACTTGATACTAAAGTTTTGGCAGGCCATTTTCATAATACTTACGGCATGGCCATTGCCAATATTTACCAGTCTTTACTGCAAGGCATTCGGGTCTTTGATTCATCCATTGCCGGCCTAGGTGGTTGCCCTTATGCCAAAGGCGCTTCCGGCAATGTCTCAACTGAAGACCTGTATTACCTGCTCTCGAATATGGGCTTTCAAACCGGTATTCAGCTGGATGCCCTGATGCAGGCCAGCCGTAATATCAGTGAAGTCTTGCAGCGCAATAATCCATCCAATTATGCCAATGCCTATTGGCAAAAAGCCTGTGCTTGAAAATAAACTTGCTTGAGCAAAATGCTTTCAAGCAAGCCATAAGGATATAAGCAGCAGATTGAAGTCTGCTACAACAATAATAGAGGTGACAAGATGTCAAACAAGGTTTATGACAGCGCTCAATCCGCCTTAAAGGATGTGGTGCAAGATGGTCATACTCTGGCCGTTGGTGGTTTCGGCCTATGTGGTATTCCAGAAGCCCTGATTACAGCACTAAAAGAAACAGGTGCTAAGCAACTCACCTGTATTTCCAACAATGCCGGCGTAGACGGCTTCGGTCTCGGACTTCTGCTGGAAACCAAACAAATTAAAAAAATGATCTCCTCTTATGTGGGTGAGAATAAAGAGTTTGAACGTCAATATTTAAATGGCGAACTGGAAGTTGAGCTGACCCCACAGGGTACACTGGCAGAAAAATTACGTGCTGGCGGTGCCGGTATTCCGGCTTTTTATACGGCGACGGGTGTCGGAACCGTGATCGCTGAAGGTAAGGATGTCCGTGAATTTAATGGCAAGTCTTACATTCTGGAAGAATCTTTAACAGCTGATGTTGCTCTGGTTAAAGCCTATAAGGCCGATAAAGCCGGCAACCTGATTTTCCGTAAAACCGCCCAGAACTTTAATCCGGTCTGTGCCATGGCCGGCAAAATTACCATTGCTGAAGTCGAAGAGATTGTCGAAATTGGCGTGCTGGATCCAGATGAAATCCATCTTCCGGGAATTTATGTGAACCGGATAGTCGTGAATGCTCAACCGGAAAAACGTATTGAACAGATGACCTTAAAGGCGGAGGCTTGATCATGGCTTGGACACGTAATGAAATGGCGCAGCGCGCGGCACAAGAGCTTGAAGATGGTTTCTATGTCAATTTAGGGATTGGCCTGCCGACGCTAGTCGCAAATTATATTCCGGAAAATATCAATGTCTGGCTGCAATCGGAAAATGGTTTGCTGGGGATTGGTGAATTTCCAACCGAGGAAACTGTCGATGCCGACCTGATCAATGCCGGTAAACAGACGGTTACCGCGCGAAAAGGTGCTTCATTTTTCTCAAGTGCCGACTCCTTTGCCATGATCCGTGGTGGTCATGTCAATATTGCCATTTTGGGAGCCATGGAAGTGTCTGAAACTGGTGATCTGGCCAACTGGATGATTCCGGGTAAAAAGGTCAAAGGCATGGGCGGTGCCATGGATCTGGTCGCGGGTGTACAAAAAGTCGTGGTCTTAATGGAACACTGCGCCAAAGATGGTACACCGAAGATTGTACCGCAATGTAGCTTGCCGCTGACTGGTCAAGCTGTGGTCAACCGGATTATTACCGACCTCGGTGTACTGGATGTTAGTCCTGATGGAATTCGACTGGTTGAACTGGCACCAGAGGTCAGTTTTGAGGAGATTCAAAAAGTCACTGGGGTAGCGCTATTACGTAATGCTGCCTGATCCAGCCAGCCCTTAAGAATGAAGCATCTTAAGGGCTTTTTTATATATAGCCGTTTCATTTCAAAATAATAATCGCAGAATAAATGGATTTTAATCATGCAAACTCAACAAAATATTTTGCAGCGCTTCGCCTTGCGCGTCAGCGACTGGTCTGAAAAATGGTTTCCGGATTCTTATATTTTTGCCCTGCTCGGCGTCATCATTGTGGCGATTGCCGCTATCGGAATTGGTGCACCGGCACAGGATGTCGCGATTTCCTTTGGTGACGGCTTCTGGAGCCTGATTCCCTTTACCTTGCAGATGTGCATGCTGATCGTGGTCGGTTATGTGGTTTCGGTGTCCAAGCCTGTCCAGCTTCTGATCCAGAAAATGGCGCGCCTGCCACATTCCGGTCGTGGTGCGATTGTCCTGGTCGCCACGGTCAGCCTGTTAATTTCTCTGATTAATTGGGCCATGAGTACTGTACTGACTGCACTCCTAGTGATTGCACTGGCACAGCGTAAAGAGCTTAACATGGATTACCGCGCTGCTGCGGCTGCCGCGATTATCGGGATGGGTGCGACCTGGGCACTGGGCATCAGTTCTTCAGCTGCACAGTTACAGGCCAATAAAAGCAGTCTGCCTGAACCGATTTATAATCTGACGGGCGTGATTCCATTTACCGAAACCATTTTCCTGCCGCAATCCATGATCATGACGGCGGTACTGATTGTAGCTTCAATTGCGATTGCTTACTGGTCAGCACCTAAAGGGTCTGACATTAAAACCATTGAGCACTTCCCGATTCAGATTGAAGAAGAAAAACCGGAAGTATCTGCCGAAAAAAGACCGGGGGATTGGCTGGAAAATTCACCCATTTTAAGCATTCTGATTGTGATTCTGGGCGCAGTCTGGATGTTTAACGAATTTTCCAAAAGCAATCCGATTCTGGCCATTTCCAGCTTAAATACCTATAACTTTATCTTCCTGATTTTGGGCGTGGCCTTACACGGTACACCGCGAAATTTCCTGAATGCGGTATCCAAAGCCGTACCCGCCATTTCTGGGGTACTGATCCAGTTTCCGCTGTATGGCAGTATTGCCTTTATGATGACCAATGCGCTAAACCCGGCCGATCTGTCATTGTCACATTACATTGCCGAGTTCTTTGTTTCCATTGCCTCGCAGGAAACCTTTGCCATTGTGATGGGCTTATACTCGGCGATTCTGGGTTTCTTTATTCCTTCTGGCGGAGGGAAATGGATTATCGAAGCGCCCTATGTGATGCAGGCTGCGCATGACCTGAAAGTGCATCTGGGCTGGTCGGTACAGATTTATAATGCGGCAGAAGCCTTGCCGAATCTGATTAATCCATTCTTTATGCTTCCGATGTTGGGTATCCTGAAATTAAAAGCCAAAGATGTGATTGGATTTACGGTGACCCAGTTGATTTTCCATCTGCCTTTGGTACTGTTCCTGCTATGGTTCCTTGGTCGGACATTGACTTATAGCCCGCCGGTATTTTCTTAATTTAAGATAATAAAAAAGGACGAAAATTCGTCCTTTTTTATTTAGGCCGCTCTCTTAATTTCCTGTCTTCTCAACTACACCTTCATCATCTACTTCACGTACAATTCCCGTTTCGGTATTCACGACCTCAAAGGTCACGCGACGATTCTGAAACTGTCCGGCAGGTGTGGCATTGGGTTCAACCGGCTGATCCTCTCCCATGCCAACTGCCTGTAACTGTGCAGGATTGACCCCTTTTCCAACGAGATAACTGGTAATCGCTTGAGCTCGTTGCACAGACAGCACCTTATTTTCTGCTTCACTACCCTGAGCATCGGCATGTCCTGTAACCTTCAGAATGACATGCGGTGCTCGTTGCAATAATGCAGCAGCCTGATCCAGCACCAATTTATTGACCTCGGGAACTTCAGTCGATGCCGTATCAAAATTAATGATCTGTAAATTCAGTGCAGTCGCCACATCCAGCGCTTTAACATTATCGGTCTTGATACTGGCCAAGGCTTGTTCTGCCTCACTATTGGCGGTATTAATCACGTCACTTCTATTGAGCGGCTGCTGGGTCACCACTGTGACATTTTTGGCCAGACTACGAATTTGTGCTGCCAGACGCTCGGCCTCTGCATTGGTTGCTGCACGCACTGAAACCTGATTGCCAATCCAGTCAAGTGACACATTTGGCATTCCCTGCATTGTTCTCAACACAGTCGGAATAGTATCCTGATCAATAAATTCTGAATGATAAACCTCACTGCTCAGCGCCCCACAACCAATATTATAATTAAAGATCTGTTTAATCTCGTTTTGCAAAATTTCCATATACTGCGGATTATTCAGCTGTAATTGACAACTGAAAATTTCGCCATTACTGCCTGTACTTAATCGCAAGGATGCAGGCTGAGCTGCAGCAACTTCACTGGTCGCTTGGGTATTTGAATCTTCAACATCATCCTGCATGCAGCTACGAACCAAAAACAGGATCAAACCCGCCAGGATCAGAAAAATAATAAACGGCCATAAAAAGCCGGTTTTTCTTTCTTCCTGAACAATGATGGTCTGCTCCGCCAATACAGGTTCCTGATTTAAATTCTGCCCTGCCAAGGGTGAAACTCCAAGCGCTGCCAGAATAGGGCCAGCCCAAAGGGGTAATGCGCGCTGAATCGAATCGGCGTGGGTTTCCAGCAAATGGCTAATCGCTTCCGGACTCGAAGCACCTGCTTCAGTCTGTAAAAAATTCATGGTCGGTACAATTGACCGGTTCAAGGTATGCTCTATTTCATCTTGCGGCGCGCTCTGATCCACTTGATCGAGAAATTGCTGCTTGAGTGCCGGGTTTGCATTGAATAATTCATGGATTTTTGGATTGAGTTGCTGACCAAGATTCTCAATCCAGGCTGGACGTGCACGCAATATATTTAAAAATATAGGATAGAATTGAGTCAGTGCCTGATCTTTGGCAAATAAATGCTCGGTTTCACCTTGAAGCACAATCGCCGTAACATCGCTTTTTAAGCGTTCTATAAAGTCTATATTCATAATCGTCACCATTCTTTTGATTTTTCTAATAATGTTTAATATTTAATCAGTGTAACGATCCCCATTTTTTTAAAATGTAAATAATTGTATGAATATCATAAAGTTTCACTATTTTTATTGAGCACTCATTTTACTGATACAGAATTTAAAAATAAAAAAAGCCAGCCGAAGCTGACTTTTATAAAATTGGGATCACTTAAGCAGTAAAAGTTTGAACAACTTTACCCAGCACTTTTTGATTAATTAGCGGGGTATTTTTACCTTGTGACACGATGCTTTCTTTATTCAGGGTCCATTCCAGTTCCGGATCTAGCAGCACCCAGCCTGATTCATTTATCCATCGATCTGCCATTTGTGCAACACGTGCCGGAGCTAAGGTTACTTTTTCCACCCATTCCAGTGGGGTCAACAAACCCTCACGAATCAGTTGCAGACCAAAAGGCACATAGGTATCAAAAGCAGTGAAACCTGGCTGCGTTTCAGCAAACGGCGCCATTTTCGCAGAGCTGCTCAGCGGTTCATGATGAGTACAAATCGCATCAATCACACCTGATTTTACACCCTGACGCAGTAATTCTTTATCCTGCTCAGAACGGAGTGGCGGACGTACATGTGCAAGAGAGTTAAATCCATCAATCAAATGATCGGTCAAATGTAACTGATGCATCGCTACATCACAGGTCACCGGTAAGCCTTTTTCCTTGGCAATACGGATCAATTCGACTGATGCACCACAAGACAACAGACCGAAGTGTGCACGTACATGGGTTGCTTCAATCATCAACAGATATTTGGCAATCGCCACGGTTTCAGCCAGTGCCGGAATCATCGGCAAGCCCTGACGTGAAGCAATAAAGCCTTCATGCACACAGCCGTCTTTGGCAATTTGTGGTTCTTCTGCATAGAACACCACCGTCAAGTCTAAACCTGCAGCATATTCAAGTGTACGTAATACCACATCATCATTGGCAAACGGCGCACTGGCATTGGAAACCGCAGTACAACCGCCCTTTTTCAAGCCCGCCATATTTGCCGGTTGTTGACCATTTAAGCCTTGGGTTTGCGCACCAATCACTTGAAGATAGATCCCACCATCCAGCATGGCTTTTTCGACCAGACCATGAATCAGCGCACCATTATCTTGTACGATTGGCTTTGAATCGGGTGGCGTAAATACGTGCAAAATGCCATTTTCACGTGCCGCTTTTCCTTCAGACTTAAGCGTACCGTGTTGCTGTTGACCCGGTTCACGTAAACGCGCACACAAATCGACCATGGTTGGCATTAACCATTTGCCTTGACCATCAATCGTTTCAAAGACGTCTGCTGTTTCTGCAACGAATTTACCATTTTCCAGATACACGGTCTGGATAGAATTAGTGTTTTGGATCGGATCAAGAACACGGACATTTTCAATTTTTACAATAGTCATGACTTATTCCTTAACCCGCAATCGCTTCAATCAAACCTTGTTCTTGTAACTGGCCTTGCATCGATAAAGCCAACACCGCCATACGCACGGCAATACCATTGGTCACCTGCTTCAAAATCACAGATTGCGGACCATCCGCAATACTTGAGTCGATTTCAACGCCGCGGTTCATTGGTCCCGGATGCATCACGATACAATCCGGTTTGGCCATGGCAAGACGTTCTTTATTCAAGCCATACATTTTGTAGAACTCTGCTTGCGAGGCCAGTGCCGGAGAATCAATACGCTCGTTTTGAATACGTAAGGTAATGATCACGTCGCAGTCTTTGATGCCGTCTTCCATATTGTTAAATAGACGAACACCATCGCCATATTCTTCAAAACCCAATGGCAGCAAGGTATTCGGTGCAATCACCCGGATATCCTGGCAACCTAAAGTTTGCAAGGCAGCCACATCTGAACGCGCGACACGTGAATGCTTGATATCGCCAATAATGGCAATCGACATTTCTTCGAATTTTTTATTGGTTTCGCGGCGAATGGTCAGCATGTCCAGCATCGCTTGAGTCGGATGCGCATGACGGCCATCACCGGCATTAATAATTGCCACTGTTGGACAGACATCCTTGGCAATAAAATGCGCTGCCCCTGAAGATGAATGACGCACCACGAAAATATCGGCCGCCATGGCTTCCAGATTCCATAAGGTGTCACGCAGGGTTTCACCTTTGGAAGTACTCGAACGGGCAATATCGATATTGAGAACGTTGGCAGAAAGGCGCTTGGCAGCGGCTTCAAAGGTGGTGCGGGTACGGGTTGAATTTTCGAAGAACAGGTTCATCACCGTTTTGCCTTCGAGCAAATTATTGGTGATCAGCTGATTTTGGTCATTAAAAAAGGACTGTGCAGTGTCCAATATTTTTGTCAGGGTTTCTTTAGAAAGACCTTCGATGGTCAAGAAGTGTTTTAGATTACCTTCTTTATTGAGTTGAATCTGGCTCGGTGTATGCAATGCCGCCAAGTGCATGAGAGATTCCTTATGCGTTAAGTCAACATATTATACAGAGATTGGCGAATTTTTATAGTTGGCCATGCTGCTACTTGTACAAAAAGCATCTGAACAATAAAAACAAAAAATCAGATTCCTTTGTATTTTTTCAATAACATAATTTAACCCGATTTGCATCTTGCTGATTTTAAGTACAAAACCAACGGGCGCTTCAGTCTGGAGCATTCACACCCATCTCAGGTTTAACGCAGTGCACCAATATACCGATGTGACACCTGTGCACGATAGATATCGTCTTCATCCGGTTCGACCGAGATCAGCCCTTCCTGCTGGATCGGATGTGCAGATTCTGTTTGTGAGTCTTGTGCTGTTTCAGAAATCTCCAGTACCATTTTGAGGCGCTGGATCAGATGATTCAAATCTGGATCCTGGGTTTGCTCTGCCAGTTGAATCACATGCCGGGCATAATCCAGGTTCTCTGCCAGATAAATTGCATCAATTACCCGACCGGAAACCCGTCGTAAACGTGCATAAATTAAAGTGGCCACTGAAAAAGCGTCATGGTT
Organism: Acinetobacter sp. CIP 64.7; assembly: GCF_000369745.1. Classification (GTDB taxonomy): domain Bacteria; phylum Pseudomonadota; class Gammaproteobacteria; order Pseudomonadales; family Moraxellaceae; genus Acinetobacter; species Acinetobacter fasciculus. Next base: position 811,737 of record NZ_KB850179.1, read on the forward strand.
GCGTAACTGATTCTCTAACATCTTAACCCCCATTATAAAATTGAAAAATCAGGCAGCCATCGCTCCCCATCGACTGACCGCCTGATTTGCCATGTATAGAGCAAAATGCATACCAGTTCCTCAATTTATAGTGTGAATATTATTTTTCTCTATCACATGCCACGGCCTTTCAGAGAATTTCAAAAGCTTTCAATATAAAAATACGGTAAACTTAGCGCAGTTTTTTATTTATCTTTTTTGGTCTCTCTATTATATGAATACCTCTCCACGTTTAAGCAATTATTGGGTCACCTGTGCCGATGGTCTGGAAACCTTATTAGAAGAAGAAATACAAGGCTTAGGTGTTCAGAATATTGAGCGTTTTCCAGGCCGTTTAACCTTTAAAGGTACACTGGAAAATGCTTATCGTATCTGCATGTGGTCACGTCTGGCTTCACGTGTCTTGATGCCGATCCACACGCATGAAATTGAATTTTCTCATGATGCGCGTGATGTGGCAGAAGAACTCTATGAAGGGGCTCTCAGCTTTGACTGGTCGCTGATTTTTGCACCACAAAGTACCTTTGCGATTCGTTTGCATGTCGAACGTGATATCAAGGTCAATACCCAGTTTGCGACTTTACGTGCCAAAGATGGTGTCGTAGATTCCTTTATGGAAGCCGTAGGCAAACGTCCAAGCATTGATACCAAACAGCCTGAAATTACCATGTATATTCTGGCAGGCAAGAAAGAACATACTTACTGCCTGGACCTGTCTGGCGACTCTTTGCATAAACGCGGTTATCGCCGCTTTATGACTGACGCCCCAATCAAGGAAAACCTGGCCGCTGCGATTCTGCAAAAAGGTGGTTTAAAAGCGTTAAATCCGGACATCATTGTCGATCCAATGTGTGGTTCAGGTACCTTTATTATTGAATCCCTAATGATTTTGACCGACCGTGCACCGGGTCTGGTCCGTCGTTTCGGTTTTAATGGCTGGAATGGCCATGACCATGAACTGTGGATGAGCATCAAGGCCGAAGCTGCTGAACGTCATCAAGCGGCAATGGAAAATCCATTACCACAATTCTATGCCTTCGATGCGGACTGGGAAGCGGTTAAAGCCACCAGACAAAATATTATCGCGGCGGGTTTTGAAGCTGCTCTCGACAATATCATGATCGAAGAACGGACTTTAAATGACTGGCCTGATTTCCATGCAGAAGGCAAGAAAGTATTCTTCGTGACCAACCCGCCATATGGCGAACGTCTCGGCGATAAAGCGCAAAACCGTTCTTTATACCTGGGTTTATCGGCTTTATTGCAAAAGAATTTCCCGAATCAAAAAGCGGCTGTGATTGCCTCCCAAGTGGAACAGGCCGATGTGCTAGCGTTCAATGATCCGCAAATCCTGCGTTTGATGAATGGTAAATTGCCGATCTATATCCGCTTCGGTACGGTTAAACCGGCCGCAGTGGTACGTCCATTCCTAGAAAGCTGGCAGCCTCAGCAGTTTGAACCGATTGAAGGTGCGATGGAATTTGCCAACCGTCTGACCAAAAATATGCAAGCTCTAAAAAAATGGGCAGTCAAGGAACAGATCCATTGTTTACGTCTCTATGATGCAGATTTACCTGATTTTAACGTCGCAGTAGATCTGTATGGCGAGCGTTTGCATGTACAAGAATATGCGCCACCTAAAACTATTGATCCGGAAAAAGCCAAAAAACGTTTCAACCTGGCCTTACAGGCAATTCGTGCCGTGACCGGTTTGGGCCGTGATGCGATCTTTATCAAGACCCGTGCACGTCAGGAAGGTAAAAACCAGTACACCAAACAAAGTACAGCATCCAAGCGTTTTATCGTTCAGGAAGGTCAAGCCAAGATTCTGGTCAACCTGACCGATTATCTGGATACCGGTCTGTTTCTGGATCACCGTCAAATGCGTTTACGTATTGCACGTGAAGCAAAAGGCAAACACTTCCTGAACCTGTACAGCTATACCTCAACGGCAAGTTTACATGCTGCTTTGGGTGGTGCTGCAAGTACAACCAGCGTCGATCTGTCGAATACTTATTTGAACTGGTCTAAAGAAAATTTTGTTCTGAACGGCTTAACCGTGGATCATGCGGATGAACAGCATCAGTTCTTTGCCTCTGACTGTTTCGAATGGCTAAAAGAAGGTCATGAGCAATATGAGCTGATCTTTATCGACCCACCAACCTTCTCAAACTCGAAGAAATTCTACGGGACCTTTGACGTACAGCGCGACCATTTGTCCCTGTTAAAACGTGCGATGAACCGCTTAACCACTGATGGTACCTTGTATTTCTCAAATAACTATCGTGGTTTTGAGATGGATGAAGAAATTCTGGCCTTCTTTGATGTTGAAGAAATTACCCAGGAAACCATTGGACCTGACTTCAAGCGGAATCAAAAGATTCACCGTGCCTGGAAAATCCGTCATCCGCAAGTGTAATTTGATGATGAATTAACTGTCTTTATCACGATTGATATCTTCTTTATTTTCCCTGAGCTGAGTTTTAAGCCATGCTTTAAAGCTCGCCGCAACAAGAATACAAAAGTGTTGCAATGCTCGAAGTTAAAAATAAGATTAAAAAAAACCCAGCCTAGGCTGGGTTTTTTGTTGCAAGGAGAAGCGGTTTAGTTAAGTTTCATTTTTTCAAAGATTAACTCACCTGCTTCAGCTTTCACCAGAATGGTATCGCCCGGCTGGAATTCTCCGCCCAGGATTTTCTGCGCCAGACCATTTTCAATCCGCTGCTGGATTGCACGTTTCAGTGGACGTGCTCCATACAATGGATCAAAGCCAGCATCGATTAACTGATCGAAGGCAGTATCGTCTACCGACAAGCGCATATCGCGTTCTGCCAGACGTTGACGTAAACGGTTCAACTGGATATCGGCAATACCGCGAATCTGGTCTTTTTCCAGCGCATGGAACACTACCAGTTCATCAATACGGTTGATAAATTCCGGACGGAAATGTTCCGATACCGCATTCATCACCACCGTACGGACTTCTTCTTTAGTGGCATTACCGCCCAATTCACGTACATCCTGCGAACCCAGGTTCGAAGTCATGACGATCACAGAGTTTTTAAAGTCCACTACCCGGCCTTGCGAGTCAGTTAAACGGCCATCATCCAGTACCTGTAGCAAGATATTAAATACGTCCGAATGCGCTTTTTCGACTTCATCAAACAAGATCACACTATACGGTTTACGACGTACGGCTTCAGTAAGCACCCCACCTTCTTCATAACCGACATAGCCCGGAGGCGCACCAACCAAACGGCTGACCGAATGTTTTTCCATAAATTCTGACATATCGATACGCACCATGGCATCGTCGCTGTCAAACAGGAAGTTCGCTAAGGCTTTGGTCAATTCTGTTTTACCCACACCCGTTGGCCCCAGGAACAGGAATGATCCACTTGGACGGTTCGGATCTGACAGACCGGCACGTGAACGGCGCACCGCATTAGACACCGCAACTACGGCTTCATCTTGCCCTACCACACGGTTATGCAGAAATTCTTCCATATGTAGAAGTTTGTCACGCTCGCCTTGCAGCATTTTCGCCACAGGAATTCCTGTGGCTGCACTGACCACTTCTGCGATTTCATTGTCGGTGACTTTGTTACGCAGCAATTTTGGCGTTGCACTTTCATCGGCTTTTTCAGCCAGCTCAAGCTGCTTTTGCAACTCTGGAATCACGCCATATTGCAAACGTGCTGCCTCGCCCAGATCACCTTCACGTTGCGCTTTTTCAAGTGCTGTACGCGCCTGATCCAGTTTGATCTGTACGTCTTTATTGCCTTCGACCAGCGCTTTATCTGCGCGCCAGACTTCTTCTAGGTCATGATACTCTTTTTCAACTGTGGCGATCTGATCGGACAAGTATTGAATCTCAGCTTTGGCACCTGAGTCTTCATCTTTTTTCACCGCTTCCAGCTGCATTTTTAACTGAATCAGACGGCGTTCCAGTTTATCCAGTGCTTCTGGTTTAGAATCGAGTTCCATTTTGATGCGCGATGCTGCTTCATCAATCAGGTCAATGGCTTTATCCGGCAACTGACGGTCGGTAATATAACGATGTGACATTTTCGCCGCCGCAATAATCGCGGAATCCAGAATCTGTACCCCGTGATGGGTTGCATAGCGATCTTTCAGACCACGCAGAATCGCAATGGTATCTTCCACGCTTGGCTCATCGACCAGTACTTTCTGGAAACGACGTTCCAGCGCTGCATCTTTTTCAATATACTGACGATATTCATCCAGTGTGGTCGCACCGACGCAGCGCAGCTCGCCACGGGCCAGCGCAGGTTTCAGCATGTTACCGGCATCCATCGCGCCATCACCTTTACCGGCACCCACCAAGGTATGCAACTCGTCGATAAACAGGATGATTTCGCCTTCATGTTTGGCAATATCTTTCAGAACGGCTTTTAAGCGTTCTTCAAACTCACCACGGTATTTGGCACCGGCCAGCAAAGAACCCAGATCAAGTGATAAAACACGTTTACCTTTGAGTCCTTCAGGCACTTCACCATTGATAATACGCTGCGCCAGACCTTCGACGATTGCAGTTTTACCGACCCCTGGCTCACCGATGAGTACCGGGTTATTTTTGGTACGGCGTGATAAGACCTGAATGGTACGGCGGATTTCATCATCACGGCCAATCACAGGATCAAGCTTGCCTGCCAACGCACGTTCAGTTAAATCAATGGTGTACTTATTCAGTGAATCACGCTGATCTTCATGATTATTGCTCATGACTTTTTCATCGCCTCGAAATTGATTAATCACTTGGCCTAAAGTCTCTGCCTTTACGCCAATACTATTTAATAAGGTTTTGGTATTTCCGGTTTCTGCCAGCGCCAACAGCACCCAATCCGTAGATAAAAACTCATCTCCGGCTTTTTGCGCAAAGCTGTCTGCCAGATGCAATACTTTTGCCGCTTCAGGACTGAGGTTGATATCTGCTGATGGATTGGTCAGGGTTGCCGCATTGCTCAATGCTGTTTGCAGCTTGGTTTGTAGCTCACGCAGATTAGCACCGGCCTGTTGCAGCAGGCTGACATTGGATGCTTCATCCATCAAGGTGGCCAAGATATGGATCCCATCAATGGAGGTATGATCCTTACTCATGGCCAGCGATTGTGCATCGGAAAGGGTTTGCTGCAGGCGATTGGTAAATTTTTCAAAACGCATTCTTGTTATTCCTCACAACAAATTTTCTACTTGATGGATATATGGGTGCACTTGATAAAATTTCAAATCATTTTTATATATTTTTCAAAAACTTAATTTATATTAGAAGACAAATATCAGTAATAATATTGGTATATATAAAGCAGATTTCAAGAGCGCCAAATAGAATTTTTATCTGCTTGTTCAGATGACCTGTATTGAATTTCCTTTCTGATCAATGAAGACGACTTAAATGTGTCGCATCCGTTCCAGAACATCGATTACTTGGCTGAATCCTTGCGGCGTTTGGATCAGCCTACGTGGTAACTGATCATCTAGAGAGCGATTGGGTGAATTGATAAAAAGGCGCATTACTTCAAAATCGCCACCAGCAAGCTTAAACAATTGCTGATAATAAAGCGAGTGCCTGTTTTCCTTCACTCGTATGCGGAGCTAAATCATCCATTTGCACAAGCGATAATACCTCTTGCTCCGGGACGCCGAGAATGGCAGCAAGTTCCGATTGCGTAAGCTGTAATTGCTCGGCTATTCGACTCGTGGCTTTCACTAATACTGTAGTTGGTAATGTCGTGGCTTCTGGATTCATTTTTTAAAGCTCATCTTCTTATGTTCATTTGATTATGCCGTTTTTAATTTCTGACATCTAGGTTGTGTGGACTCAACTTTGTTAATTCTTAAAATAAAAACACCCTCATAGGAGGGTGCATTTCAATCAGCACAAAGTTAAGGTGCAGGGTTCGGCTGCTGACGGTGAATATCTTCAATAGCTTTAAGAATTTCTTCTGATAGATCGATTTCAAATGCCTGAATATTTTCTTTCAGCTGATCCAGATTGGTCGCACCGATAATGGTACTGGTCACAAAGAACTGCTGCTTGATAAAGGCCAAAGCCAATTGGGTAAGACTTAAGCCATGCTGTTCTGCCAGCTGGGCATATTGCTCGGTTGCCCATTCACTTTGCGGATTGCTATAACGGCTAAAGCGGGAGAACAGTGTTACACGCGCATTGGCAGGACGTGCACCATGCCGGAATTTACCGGTCAGATAACCAAATGCCAAAGGTGAATACGCCAACAAGCCCACACCTTCATAATGGGCAATTTCTGACATGCCGATTTCATAAGTACGGTTCAGCAGGTTATATGGGTTTTGTACACTGACAAATTTGGACAAACCTAATTTCTCTGCGAGGTGCAGAAATTTCATCGTGCCCCACGGGGTTTCATTGGAAAGACCAATATAACGGATACGGCCTTTTTTAATTTCATCCTGCAAGGCGGTCAGGGTTTCTTCGAGATCTGTCCCGGTACGGTCTTCTGCCGCTTCAGCATTGCCATAACCCAGCTTGCCAAAGAAATTGGTGGGGCGTTGCGGCCAGTGCAGCTGATACAGGTCAATATAATCCGTTTGCAGGCGTGACAATGACTGGTCAATTGCTGCTGAAATTTCATCGGCAACGAAACGAGTTTTACCATCCCGGATATGGCTACCACCTTGCGAGGGTCCGGCAATTTTTGAGGCTAAAAAAAGTTTGTCACGGCCACCACGGGCAGCGATCCAGTTCCCGATAATACGCTCGGTAGCACCCTGCGTTTCAGGTTTTGGCGGTACCGGGTACATTTCCGCAGTATCCCAGAAATACACTCCCTGATCTAAAGCATAATCCAGTTGCTGAAAAGCCTGTTCTTGTGTGTTCTGCTCACCAAAGGTCATGGTGCCCAAACAAATTTCTGGCAAAAAAATGCCGGTATCCGCCAATGGTCTGAATTGCATAAAAACATCCTGTGAATTTTATTCAGTGAATTGAGATCAAGTGGGCTATAGCCTATCGGAATTATAAGGGAGACTTAAATCATCTTTTCTGAGAAGCTTGTTCTAAATTTTTATGTATTGAGTAATGACGCATAAAAAAAGCAAATCCGAAGATTTGCTTTTTAATATCTGGATTATTCGTCTATGGCACCATCTGCCACTGCTTCAGATGCTTCTTCTAATGAAGCATCAAAGATCAGGATGGCTTTACCATCGGTTTCGATCATGCCCTGCTCTTCCAGGGTTTTTAGTACACGTCCGACCATTTCGCGGGAACAGCCAACAATGCGACCAATTTCCTGACGGGTAATACGAATCTGACGGCCATTCGGCAAAATCATCGCTTCTGGCTGTGAAGACAGGTCGATCAGACAACGTGCAATCCGGCCTGAAACATCAATAAATGCCAGATCAGTGACTTTACGTGTGGTATTTTTCAAGCGGCGTACTAATTGAGCAAATACTGCATAGCTCAGATCAGGATATTGCTTGCTAATTTCGTGAAAGTTTTCATAGGTAATTTCGGCAATTTCACACACATCACGGGTACGAACTTCCGCAGTACGTTGTGGATTAACCTCGAATAGACCCATTTCCCCAAAGAAGTCACCCGCATTTAAATATGCCACGACAATTTCACGATCATCATCTTCACGAAGAATGATAGATACAGACCCCTTCAGAATTAAATATAAAGATTTAGATTCTGATCCTGCATCAATGATCGTGGTACGTTTTGGATAACGATTAATATATGCACGTTTTAACAGTGCTTTCACGGATTCTGGTAATTGCCCCGGAGAAAGCGCATCAGTGCTTAATTGTGAAAAGTTTGAAGTCATGCTAACAGTTCCGATTATGGATAATTTATAGATCGCACAAGACCTAATGTGAACTTGTCACACAGTGGGATTGAAATTCCGTATCAACCCAATTTATGTTAGTGTACAGTTACTTGACAAATTTATAGCTTTTTTTAGGTAGTTGCAATGCAAACAAGCGTTCATTGGTTAGAGAATGTTGCTTTTGAAGCAAAAACTCAAAGTGGTCATAGCCTTATCATGGATGGTTCAGCTGAATACGGTGGTGAAAACCGTGGTCCCCGTCCTATGGAACTGCTTTTAACGGGTCTGGGCGGTTGTGCGTCTTTTGATATTGTTACCATTTTAAAGAAGGCTCGTCAGGATATTACCGATGTACGCTGCGAATTAAAGGCTGAACGTGCAGATACAATTCCGGCAGTATTCACGAAAATTCACTTGCATTTTGTAGTGACCGGCAAAGCGATTAAAGAGAAACAGGTCGCAAAAGCCGTAGAACTTTCTGCTGAAAAATATTGCTCTGCCAGCAAAATGCTGTCTGATGGCGGTGTTGAAATCACCCATGATTATGAAATAATCGAAGCAGAATAAAATCTAGATTCTGTAAAAAAAGCGGCTGGAAAAGCTGCTTTTTTTGTATCAGAAAATTGCCTTTTCTCAGAACCGCTGAACTGAATACTGATTGCCATCTTCAAAGCTCAAGATATTTTCTGGAAATCTTAAGGCGCCGAGTCGATGTCTGAACGCGACACCCTGTTGACGATCGAGATAGCGTTTACCCACTGAATAATCCACACAAAATACGTTTTGTTGCTGTCCATACCATTGCAGTGCATCGATCGATTTGAGTAAACCGGTTTTTTCTTCAGTAGATTTAAAGTTCCGCCAATAATGTCCAGTAATGACTGGAATTTGGTCGGTATAGCTGTCCCACCATGGCACGCGGTCGATCATCCGCCACCTTCCACCGGCATAAATCGGTTCTAAGGCGATTTTTTCCGCACCAGAAGTAATGACCCGAATCGGATTGTGCATTTGCTCACGTAGCTCTTTTTCTGCGAGATGTTGCAATAAAGGTAAAGTTGCAGCCGGGTCTTTGAACTGGTGTTGGTAGCGTTGCTGCTCTATCTGGATGAATTCATTAATACCTAAGGCTTGCAGATCCAGCGCTGTATGTTGAACGAAATCAGCATAGGCTTCGCCAAGCGAAGTAAAACCAGAATTGCGTAATTGATCAATTGATCCTTGATGCCAACAGGCATGTACAACACGCAGCTGCTCCGACTCCAAGGCCAACGGTAAGCTATTTAAAAAATCCAGAATCCATTGTCGATCTTTGATTGAGGCTTGGATCGAATCAAAAGGTTTCAGATCATCCTGATGCGGTGAACCAAAAAACCAGCCATTGCCTTCCCGCAAAGTATCGGTCAATAGGTTCAATTCATGATTACCCATCACACATTGTGCATAGCCTTCATCTACCAGCTGTTTGACGCATTTGATCACCGCAACACTGTCTTGCCCCCGGTCACATAGATCACCGACAAAAATTAGTTTGCGCTGTTCTGGATGATGACCATTCCGGTCATAACCTAATACCTGGATCAGTTGTTCCAGCGCGGCAATCTCACCATGAATATCCCCCACGATATCCACGGGACCAGTGAAAGCCTGCTGTATAAATGAGTACTTCATTTATGCATCCTGAATTAAGTCTAAAACAGAATATATCCCTAATAAGTATCCTTTAAATTTATGAAGATCTGAATACAGAATGAATCATCATTTAAATAATTTAACCCGAATCACGGATAAGAAATTGACTTGAAAAATAAGAGGACTAGAGCCATCAGTTGAGTTACCAAACCAAACTCACAACTCTAGTCCTGATGTTCAATAGTACCGATTCTGCTTAATTGATGATTTCTTTCTTAAATTTGAAGCAACTTATTGGAAGTTCCTCAAACAAAGTCATCATTCTCTAAGAATCAGAAATGCTCAGCTCACAATTTCAGAAATCTGCTTTATCACCATTTGGTACAAATGTTCTCATTTCAATAATTTCAAAGCCTTTTTTACATGGCTAAAGCTGGATAAAAGCTTTTTATTTAAGCACTTGCCTTGCTGCCAACGCATGATTCACTTGATCAATAGGCATGAATTAGCACTACATGCCCTGTATGTAGCTTTGATGAAAGGCAAAGATAAACAATACTTATAGATTGATTCAACAACGCTACCTGTTTGTAAAAATCAACGTATTCAATGCCATAAATCATTAGCCCAAATCGCATCACGTGGCAAAAGTTCTATGGGTTGGTTTTATGGCTGTAAATTACATATCGTGATGAACCAATTTGGTGAAATTAGTTGTTCTGCTTTATCGAATGGACATGTTGCTGACATAAAAATGGTTGAGCAATTGGTTGATGGTTTTGCATCGCTTCAAACAGTTCATTTACGCTGACTTCCTGAATCCGGCTTTTTGCATTCTGGATCAATTGCTCTGCAGTTTTCATCATTTTCATTCTTCCTCGGCCATTAAAATTATATTTTGTATAAACGATGCTCAGGTAGATTGAAAGCGTTTGAGTTTAAATTTACAACTGGCTATTTAGCCCATGAGCGCTGAATAGATTAAATACATCGCCACCCCAACCACGGTAGTGGCAAATATTTTCTGTACCTTGTTACTGTCAATCCGCTGCATCAGACTGCGTCCAATTAACATCCCGACAATACAGGCCAGGACAAAGGTCAGCGTAACCGAAACAGGATATTGAAAGCCATCCAGCACGTGTGCAGAAATACTGACCCCACCAATCAGGAAAATAACCATCAGGGAAGTCGCAACGATACTGCGCATATCAAGGTCGGTGAATTTACGCAGGGCTGGAACAATTACAAAACCACCCCCAACAGACCGGTTAATAAACCTGCCACAACACCAATACCTGCTAGGAACGAAGCAGTTTTGACATTCCAGATCAGACGACCGGTCGATTGATTGACCTTGCACGGTGCATTGCCATGATCGGTCACTTTATTAAAAAAGATCCGGTAAGCCACGATCAGCATGACCAGACTGAAAGCCAGCGTCAGCCAGACCGGAGAAACGATATCGGCCAGATGCACGCCATAACGCGCTGTAGGAATACTAATGAGAGCAATCCAGAGGGCAGCGCGATAACGTACAATACGCTTGAACAAATCCTCGAACGTTCCGACCAAGGCCGACAGCGTGACCGCAAGCAATCCCACCGGCGCAGCCTGGGCCACCGTCCAACCCTGGGTCGTCATCAGTGCAGGTACAGCCAGAATACCGCCACCGGCACCGATCAAACCCAATAGCACTCCGATAACTAGCCCTTCAAGTATTAATGCCCACATCGCCCTCTCCCTTATCCACAAAAATGATTCAATAAAAGTTGAACTTTTTGTTGAATCACGACACAAGCTTATTTGAAGTAGTTAATAGGAAGCTTGAGGTAAGAAACACCGTTTTGTTCTGGCTCAGGAAATTGTCCTGCTTTCATATTGATCTGAATCGCCGGTAGAATCAGCTTAGGCATACTCAGTCCTGAATCCCGCTGATTTCGCATCTGAGCAAATTCAGCTTTACTGATTCCCTGATGAATATGGATATTCTGTTTTTTCTGCGTCTGTATATCAGATTCACACACATACGATTCACGTGTTTCAGGCAGATAGTCATGACATAAAAAGACCCGGGTATCTTCTGGCAACTGAAACAGGCTTTGCACCGAATCATAAAGCTGTTCTGCGCTGCCTCGCGGAAAATCACAACGTGCTGTACCATAATCTGGCATGAACAACGTATCACCCACAAAAACCGCATCGCCAATCACATAACTCAGGCAAGCAGGCGTATGTCCCGGTGTTGGAATGTTATAGGCTTTCAATGTTCCAATTTGGAACGACTCATGATCTTCAAATAAATAATCAAAGAGCTGCTGGGCATTCCATTGTTTAATATCTAGATGATAAATCGCGCCAAAAGTTTCCTGAACAATACCAATTTTCTGGCTCATGGCAATTTTGCCACCCAGTTCTTCTTTGAGATATTGCGCTGCAGTTAAATGATCAGCATGGACATGGGTTTCGAGAATCCACTCGACCGTTAAACCCTGCTCTTTAATATAGGCAATAATTTTATCGGCATGAATAGTGGATGTACTTGCTGATGCCGGATCATAATCCAGAACGCTATCAATAATGGCGCAGGCTTTGGTCGCCGGATCACGTACAACATAACTGAAGGTATTGGTATCTTCGTGAAAAAAATCTTTTACTATAGGTAAATTTGACATCGTTAAGCTCCTGACCATTTACGGTGAATCCATACACCCACCAGCATTGCTACAATAAAATAGAGCACTTGATAGTGGCCCAAACCGATCAAAGTGAAACTTGGCGCCGGACAGATGCCGGCAATGCCCCAACCTGCACCAAATAAAACCGCACCCGTGATCAGCTTCTTATCTATCTGATTATTTTTAGGTAAATCAATAGGTTCATTAAATACTGTTTTCGGTTGCGCCGTACGTAATGCTTTCTGGAAGGGAATAAAGGCCACAGTAATCGCGCCCATCATCACAAAGGCCAGACTGGCATCCCAATCGCCAAACAGATCCAGGAAATCGAGTACTTTTTCCGGATTGGACATGCCCGATACCATCAATCCCACAGAGAACAGCGCACCAAATAAAAAGGCAAACACATTTTTCATTTTAGAATGCTCCTGTGATATGACGGATAAGGTAAACAGCGACAAAACCTGCAAACATAAAAGTCATGGTCGCGACAATAGAACGCTTAGACAGGCGACTGATACCACAAATTCCGTGACCACTGGTACAGCCCGAACCCAAGCGTGTTCCAAAACCTACCAGCAGACCTGCCACAATCATCATCAGTGGGCTGGCGTTCAATTCGATTTCTGGTTGTACAAACAGACCATAAATAAACGGTGTGAGGATCAAACCTGATAAAAACCAGATCGCAGGCGTTTTAAATACGGTTTTTGAGTTTAATACCTGCCCAATCAAGCCACTGATCCCTGCAATACGGCCATTGACGTAAAGATAGCCAACTACAGAAAGTCCGAGCATTAAACCGCCAATAAATGCGATGAGGAAGTCATGCATGGTGAATCAATCTCTATACAATATACTTTTTTATATTATATAATAAAAAATAATAATCAAGCAGTTTTGTGGTAAATTGTGTAAACTGCATGGGTTACATCAAAGGTTTCAAGGACATCTATGGATATGATTGCTGCAAATGCCAAAATTGATTTTTCACAGGTCGATTTCGTCAGCCAATGCCTAAAAGTTTTAGCCAATCCTGATCGTCTGAAAATCTTATGTGTCCTGGTTGACGGGGAAATGAATGTTCAGGAAATTGAAGAATCTACCGATATTCATCAACCTACACTTTCACAACAGCTGACTGTACTGCGTAAGGCCGACATGGTTGGCACCCGACGTGAGGGCAAACAGATTTTCTATCGTCTGAGTGACCCCAAGGTCTTGAGCCTGATGCAAAAGCTGTACGAGCTGTATTGCGCCCAGCCCTCTTCTTAGTGCAGCCAAAAAGAAATGATCAGAAGCAGTCCGCTAAAAGCAGTAAACAGATTTAGCCATACGGGATACTGGGTGTAATAACCTTCAATAAATTCCGGCGGTCGCAGTGATGTCAAACCCCGTCGATATTGCAGGATTGAGGCGAAATTCACCAACATACCAAATACAATCACCGCAATTCCCAACCATTGTGAATAAGCTATTTTCTGTGCATAAGTGTCTGGGTCCACCAGTTGCACTAGCAGGTTGGATTTTTCAATCACAAAACCAAAAGCAATTAATGCCAAACCACTCCGGTTCCACGCCAGAGCGGTTCGTTCCAAAGCAAGCAGTACCCGTGGATCATCCAAATTTGACATATCTTATCTGCTCTTCATGCTTAGCCTATCCTCCAATGTAAATCTGCCTCCCTATCATGTATAGATGTTTTAAGTAAAAATTACTTTTCTATCATGTAGTTAAAATATTATTGTTCAAAAATTTCCTTGACATCCATCGCCAGGCCTTGAGCAGATTTAAATTCACCCTGATTGTTTTTCCAGACCATCGACGGTGTGGAGAAAAAGCCGTATTTCCCCATTAGGGCCTGGTTGGCATCAATTTTTGCAGCAATTTCGACAGGAATCTTTTCCATTTTCTTGAGCTGCTTTTTGCCTTTATTCTTGTTTATATCATTAAAAACTGCCGCTGGATCTTTCGAATTCAATAGTGTTGCCACCTGGCCACGGCTTTCTTCACGGATCACACCGACCTGAATATGACGCAGCTGTACCTTCCCTGATTCTACCCAAGGTCGGGCCGCCTGCCAGAATTTATAGCAATATGGGCAATTCGGATCGGAAAAGACATAAACCACCCGTGGTGCATCTGGCTTGCCATCCTGGATCCAGGTCGATTTTTCCAGGGTTTTCCATACATCGTCCAATACCGCTTTTTTCATATGCTTTTCAATCTGCTCATTGGAAAGGCTTTTCCCTTGTGCATCAAACAGTTCGCCCTTGATATAGTATTTATCATCATTGGAGATAAATACCGTATTGGAGTACTGGTCTTCATGCCCCACCCAGCCGGTCATTCCTTGTGGTGCCGGAATCTGTTTTACAAACACAAAGCCCTGTTTTTCAATATTCTGTTTAATATTTGCCTGCGTGTGCATGCTCATGATCAGAAACATGCCTGCACCAAGCACCTGGTTAATTTTATTCATACTACGTCCTTCCGTTTTTTAAGGTTGATCTGAAATCCTGTTTAAATATTGCTGCAACATGGCCGGACTGAGTTCCCCCATATGCCGCTCGACCAGCTGACCTTGAGCATTAAAAAACAGCGTCGTTGGCAGGCCGAAACTATTCAGCTGCTGGGGTAGTTCACCATATGGGTCCAGCAGGACATGTTTAAATTGAAACTGATGTTTTCTTAAATAGGCATTTACGGTGGCTACCTCCTCACCCTGATTGAGCATGACAAAATTCATTTGAGGATGCTGCTTGGCTGCTTTAGCCAACACCGGCATTTCACGGTGACACGGCGGACACCAGCTCGCCCACAAATTAATTACCGTGGGCTGGCCAATGAATTGGCTGAGTGAAACCTTGTCTGTACCCAGACGCTCCTGTTCTAGTCCAGCAAAGGCGAGATCAGGAAACGCTGCTTCAGTTTTTAGACTGGATTTGAACGCGAGCCCAAGCCCGATCCAGAGTACCAATATGATCAACAAGATGGCTTTAAATCTGGTCTGCAGCTGTCTGTTTCGAATGACATACCACAAAGCACCAAGCAGCACCCCTCCCCATAAATGGAAACCTTTGTCCTGGATTTTCAGTATGTCGATGGGTGCTGCAAAATACAGCTCGGCATTGAGCAGAACGAAAATAAGACGCGCACCCAGCATCCCCAGCAAAAAACTGCTCCAGAGCAAATCCTGACTTTTCCCAAGCTGCTGTTTAGACCATGAATACTTTCTGGCTAATCCAAACAGGATGGCAGATAACAGCATCAAGCCAGTGGCAACAATAATAAGTGCCCAGGGCAACATCAAAGGTCCCAGATGCAGTGCATCACTGGAAATCATCATGGTTGCTCTCCTTGCAGTTGCTGCAATGTGCCTAGTAAATGTGTCGCGCTAAAGCTTCCGGTTAAACGCAAGTCTCGCTGTTCCTGATGCGCTGCATTTAGAAATATGAAGGTGGGTGGTCCGAGGATTTGCCATTCTTTTAGCAGCTCATCCTGACTTGGATGATAGTGGGTCAGGTCTAATTTGATACGAACCACATTTTGTAAAGCCGTCTGGACATCACTACGTGGAATCACATCCTTTTCAATCGGTTGACAGGCCACACACCAGTCTGCATAGACATCAATCACCACCGGGTGTGCAGGATGTTTAACTAAAACCTGTCGCAATTGTGCGGCGGTACTGACCTTCTGCCATTCAAGCCGTGATTCTACATGGGCCACCTGTACCTGACTCCAGACATGGTAGAGCTGCATGCCTCCTGCATAGACCAGTAAACCACTGAGCAGCATCAGGCCTATTTTCGCTACAGACCGATGCACATGAGGCAGCATCTTGAACAAGAAGTAGCCTGAACAGGTGATCAGTACCACACCCAAAAGGCTCAGGTATAAAATGCCGGGCAATAGTGGACGGGCGAAATACAAGGCCAGCGCCAGCATGACAAAGCCAAAACTAAACTTCAGGCGATCCATCCAGATACCAGGCTTGGGTAAAAGATGGGACCCAAATACGGCAGCAATAAATAGTGGCAAGCCCAGCCCAAGGCCTAAGACGAACAGATAACTGGCTCCCAGCATTGGTTGATTAAGCTGAGACACATAGATTAAGGCACCGGCCAACGGTGCACTCATACATGGCCCGACAATCAGTGCCGCGATCATGCCCATAAGACCGGCACCAATCAGCGTGCCACCCTTCTGCTTTTGCTGCCATTGATCCAGACGCTGCAACATGCCTTGGGGTAAGGACAGCTGAAATGCTCCGAACAGATTAAGTGCGAACAAAACAAACAGAATGCTGAAAATACTGATGAATACCGGACTTTGAAACCAGCGCTGAAAACTGTAACCGAGCTGTGCCACAGCAAGTCCCATGACCGCATAGACCAGTGCCATACCCAAAACGAAAACCAGTGCAATCAGTGCCGCACGGTAGCCCCGGTGCTGCTGAACCAGAATTCCCGTTAAAATTGGAATTAAAGGTAAAGAACATGGTAAAAATGCCAGCAGAATGCCAAGCCCGAGAAAAATCAGGGCATTAATTAACAGACCTTGTTCTGACAGCAGACTTAAAAAATACTGGTCATTGTTCCACTGGCTATTCATGCCTGCTGACGAAGTTTGATTTTTAGGGTCTGCAATGAGCTGGTCATTTTTCTCTGTTAATTCCACCTCAGGCTGCACCACAGGTTCAGAAACTGCAGCGACTTGTATTTCCTCTACCTTTTCTTCGGTCAATGCTTTATCTGTACTTGGAGTTTGCTCTATAGCTTGGAGCTCATCTTTCTGAGCAGTCAGAATTTTTTCGTTTGCTTCTGGCGGTACAGTGCTGGTCAGCAGTTTTGGGGTTTTGCTCAAGTTTTGCGCTGGAAATAAACCATCTGCATCAGTTTTTACTGTGGTGCGTTGTACCGGATAACATAAACCGCTTTCTGCACAGCCCTGCCACTGCACCACAAACTTCTGGTTGGGCTGAACCTTCATATTGGTTTTGACTTGCCCATAATGGACCTGGGTCAAACCGAAATTGGGGTCATCTTTGTCTTCGGGTTTGGGCAGTGCCAACTTGACTGGGGTCTGCTGATGAGACACTTTAAGCTGGTCATGATACAAGTAATAGCCATCTGCGATTTTCCAGCTAAGCTCTGCCTGATCCTGGCTTGTAGAAACCACCTGAAACTGAAATGCCTGATCTGGTGGTAAAAAGTCTGCATGTGCAGTTCCCGTCATGATTCCACCGCCGATCACGGCACCCAATATCCACGTCAACATCCAGCTGATCTCCTCCTGTTAGGACTGCATTATTGAAAAACTAAAATTAAGGCAACATTAACAGCCCAAATCATTTATAAAATAATGGCAGTTTGATCAGGATGTTCTATGTTTATTGTATTGGTTGAGGATGATCCCTATATCGCACAGAGCATTTGTGCTGCTCTGAACTATCTGAATATTTCAGTGGAGCATGTCAGTAACGCACGTGCTGCAGATTATTTTATCCGGCATAGTGCAGTCGATTTGTGTTTACTGGATTTAGGCCTGCCGGATCAGGATGGCCTGGACTTGCTGCACAGCTGGCGGCGCGACCAGATTGATCTCCCGGTACTGGTATTGACGGCGCGGCTGCGGACCGATCAGTGTGTTCAGGCCCTGAATGCCGGTGCCGATGACTATCTGACCAAACCCTTTGAACTGGAGGAACTGATTGCCCGGATTCATGCCCTCACCCGTCGCCACCGCGGCTTTGCCTCCAATACCCTGCAATTTGATGAACTGGTTCTAAATCGGGATACCCAGACTGTGATCTATCAAGACCAGACCGTGAATTTATCTCGCCGTGAATTCAGCCTGCTGGAAACCCTGATGAGCCACCCCAACCAGATCCTGAAAAATGAACAGCTTATTGACAAGCTCTATGGTTTTCAGGACTCTATAGAGAGCAATGCCCTGAATGTACACATTTATCACCTGAGACAAAAACTGCATCCAGATTTAATTCAGACCATTCGTGGTGTGGGATATATTTTCAAACCGTTTGAGCAGCGTCATGTTTAGTCACAGCTTGAAATGGCGTTTGGTCATGAGCCTTTTGGCCATGTTTATTGTGCTGTGGAGTGCAGTATTTTCATGGCTGTATATTGACCTGAAACAACGCTTACAAGACACACTGGATCAACGCTTATCGGCATCTGCACAAATGGTTGCCCGGCTGATTCAGCAGTTACCACTGGATAGTCTGGGGGATGCAACATTATCCAAATTAGCCAAGAATGATGATGCAAACCAGTTAATTGCCTGTGAAGTCTCTCTTTTTAGCTCTGACATCTCGTTAGGCAATCAGGTGATTGCCAAAACACGCGGTGCCCCCCCAAATTTAAGCCAGCGACCACAAGGATTCAGCACCTGGCAGCAGGATAATACAGAATGGCGCAGTTATGTTCTGCGTCGTGGTGATATTCAGGTAGTGGCGGCAGAACGTATGTTCTTGAGGGATACGCTACTACAGCAGATTCTGCAGTCGGTACTGGTTCCCTTGGTCTTCTCACTGCTGATCTGTATTGCCCTGATCATCTTTATTATCCGCAGACAGTTCCGGTCTTTGGATCAGCTCAGTCAATACCTGAACCAGAAAAACCTTAACTATTCAGAGGCGGCAGATTTTTTAATGCAGCTCAAGCCTGCAAGCATTCCCCAGGAAGTACAGCCTTTTGTCAACAATTCCACGCAGTTGATTCAGAAAATTAATGACAGTCTGCAACAGGAGAAAGCCTTTAGTGCCTATGCTGCACATGAATTACGCAGTCCCCTGACCGCAATTAAAACCCATGTACAACTGGCCCAGCTGATCAGTCAGCAGCAGAACCTGCCTAACACCATTCAGCACAATTTGCAGCAGGCCAATGAGAGCATCCGGCGTTATACGCTGTTACTCGAACAGCTTTTATTACTGACCCAATCAGAAAACAGTCTCCAGGAAATGACTGAGACCATCTGGCTTCGCCCCACACTTGAGAAAGTACTTGCAGACTTAGGTACACACTATCCAGAAATGAATGAAAAAATACAGGTGAACTGGGACAACTTGGGCGAAATTCAGCTGCCTGAATTTGTGCTGTATACGGTACTGAAAAATCTGCTTGAAAATGCATTGCTGCATGCACAGGCTGCCTATATCTGGATTTCCATGCAGTCTGATGGCCTGGTGATTGAAGATGATGGACAACAACTTACAACAGAAGATATTCAACATTTAGGACAACGCTTCTGGCGCAAATCTGCTCAGCAGCACGGCCATGGTCTGGGACTGGCATTGACCGCTAACCTATTAAAACAGTATGGCTATCAGCTCTCTTTCAATGCCCGACAGCCTTATGGGCTTCGCATTAAAATCAAGTGCGATGTGTCTAAGCGTGACCTGCAAGCTTGGACATAAAAAAATACAATATGGCTAAAAACCAAAGAGATTTCTATTGATAAAAATATAGAATTTTCAAGAAACTATCTAACACTTACTATTTTAAATCATTCTTTCTTATTTTTTAAAAACACACTTTTTCCAACAAAAACCCTCGATGTATTCCCAATGTTCTGATCAGGCGATCACAACGCACTTTTAATTTTTAGCATAGGGACAGGTATAAAAATAATAAGACCCCTCTATGAAAACAAAAACGCCAGAGGTAAAGATCACTTGATGCAACTGGGACCTGTCATCAATTAGCTTAAGAAAATCTAATCTGTCCTCATTATTTTTTCATGACTAAACGCTATGCATTAACAGATGATCAGTGGGAACTGATTAAGGATCTGTTGCCCGGACGAGCAAGTACTGTTGGAGACTTCCAAAGACAGCAGGCTATTTGTTGAAGCAGTATTGTATCGGTATCGTTCAGGTATTCCATGGCGAGATTTAGCAGAACGCTTTGGGGATTTTAGAATCGTGCACACTCGCTTCAGTCCTAAAAATCCCGGATAATCACCGCCCCACGGTTCTGATTAATTTTTTAAAAATTTCCTTTCGATGCCCAGGCTTGCGCTAAACTCAAAGCATCTTATCGCACCGTAATGCACTGTTATGGAATTCAAGGCCTGGTATCAGCTTCGCAGATTTATTTATGACAATTTGCATAATGAAGAACACGAAAGCATCTTAAGTCGCGTCATCAATATATTTCTGATTATATTGATTATTGGGAATACTGCTGCCGTTTTACTTGAATCGATCAATGACCTCTATCAATCCTATCAGCTGCTGTTTGATGCCTTTGAATTATTCTCGATTTTTATTTTTACCCTGGAATATTTATTAAGATTTTGGGCCATTGCGGAAAAAGACCCCTTTGAAGGTGCATGGAAAAACCGATGGTTATGGATCCGTAGTGGCGGTGCCATCATTGACCTGTTGGCGATTCTCCCGGCCTATATTAACTTCTTTGTGCATCTCGATTTACGCTTCCTGCGAATCCTTCGATTATTCAGATTACTCAAATTAACCCGTTATTTCGTCTCCCTGCAGATTTTATTGCGGGTGATCAAGCGCGAAAAGGGCTCATTTCAGGCGGTTATTTTTATCCTGCTGATCATGATCATCATCGCGGCGGCTGGAGTATATGTGGTTGAAAATAAGGCTCAACCAGAAGTCTTTAGCTCCATCCCTGCATCCATGTGGTGGGCAGTGGTGACACTGACCACGGTCGGCTATGGCGATGTGACACCAATCACCCCCTTAGGCCGCTTTCTAGGGGCTTTAATTACTATTTTAGGGGTGGGTCTGGCAGCGCTTCCTGCGGGTATTCTGGCAAATGGTCTGGCCAATGAGCTGAGACAGCGCAAGCACAAACTGGAATTAAGATTTCGTGAACTGCTCGATGATGCAGAAATTGACTTAATTGAAGATCAAGAAAAAATTGAAATTTTACGTAAAGAAGTCGGACTGAGCAAAGAACAAATGCAGGATATCCTGTTAGAACTTATTCGTGAGCGTAAGAAAGAACAACTCGAGCAGGAAAAAAACAAATATTTCTTCTGTCCACATTGTGGGCATAAGTTACCTGATTAAATTCGAACGTCAATGCAAGCGTATCATCACGAGCATCAGACCATCGGGTATGACGCTCGTTGCAGACAGATACTATTCACTCAATCCACTCGACTGAATCAGGATCAAATCCTCTCAGGCCAAAAATGCAGCGATGTCTTCCGCTACTGCCCGAGCTGTCCGGGAAACCCCG
The DNA here is from genome assembly GCF_000369745.1 of Acinetobacter sp. CIP 64.7. Classification (GTDB taxonomy): domain Bacteria; phylum Pseudomonadota; class Gammaproteobacteria; order Pseudomonadales; family Moraxellaceae; genus Acinetobacter; species Acinetobacter fasciculus. The sequence continues at coordinate 833,169 of NZ_KB850179.1, forward strand.
ACCAGCGTGGCCGAAGCAGCACCGGTCCATTCTCCATAGCCCACCAGCCATAAATTTGGTACCTGAACAGAGCGGCCATTCTGAACCGCAATGGTCTGGTCCGGCTGGATGATTCCGAGGCTGCTGAGGTGATTCAGCGCCGCCTTAAATCCTGTACACCAGATCACCACATCCACATGCGCTGTGCTGCCATCTTCCCAAATCACGCCATGTTCTGTAAAAGCTGAAAATGGACGCCTGCTCTGCAAAATGCCTCGCTCACGTGCATCTTTAACTGAATCAATCATGACAATATCACCCAACCCCCCAATGGGCTGCTCAATCTTTCTACCTTCCTGCTGGGCTTTCAGGCGCTCAGTCGCCCTTAAGAACAGGACACGGCCATCGACATCATCTGCCAGAAACTGCGGCGGTGTCTGGGTGATCCAAAGCGTTTCGGCCACCTGAGATACTTCTGCCAAGATTTGTGCACCAGAGTTACCGCCACCCACCACCATGACTTTCTTGGTTTTAAATAACTCAGCATTTTTATAATCTGCGGAATGCAGTTGTACGCCCTGAAAATGCTCACGGCCGGCATACTCGGGAATAAATGGTTGGCTCCATGTCCCTGTAGCGCTTACCACCGCTTTGGCTTTCCAGGATTGTTCCCCGGCATAAACCTCTAAATACTGGCCCTTACTTTCCACGCGTTCCACACGCACCGGACGAACTACAGGAAAGTGATAGCGCTGCTCATAGGCGGTCAAATAATCGATCACCTCATTGCGGGTCGGATAGGTCTGTTCGGTCGCCGGCATCATCCAGCCTGACAGCGAACTCCAGCTATTCGGGGAGAAAAGGCGCAAGGACTCCCAGGCATGCTGCCAGGCACCTCCAGGCTGAGGCTGATCATCTAGGATGATAAACGGAATGTTCTTACGCTTTAAGAAATAAGCCGTGGACAAACCGGCCTGTCCACCACCGATGATGATCACATCAACTTCAGCTTGTAATTGAGCCAAAATATTTCCCCCCTTCTTTATTGTCATCAAATAAAAACCCAGCCTGCTTATCAGACTGGGCGTATTTCATAAAATTTTCAAGCGTTTAAATTAGCCTTCGATTGCTCAAGATACTTTTCAGTCTCTCTGATCACCTAGAATTTATAAACTACGCTGATTTACCCGTTTGGAAAGCTCTTCAGCCGATTCCTTGCGTTCCGAATAACGGTTGGTCAAATAAGCACTTTGCCCACGGGTTAGTAAAGTAAACTTATACAGTTCTTCCATCACATCGACAATCCGGTCATAGAATGCTGATGGCTTCATTCGTCCATCTTCTTCAAATTCCAGGAATGCTTTTGGAATTGAAGACTGATTTGGAATCGTGATCATCCGCATCCAACGCCCCAAAACACGCATCTGGTTCAGACTATTAAAGGACTGTGATCCCCCACTGACTTGCATCAAGGCAAGGGTTTTTCCCTGAGTGGCACGAATTGCACCCCCTGCCAGAGGAATCCAGTCAATCTGCGATTTAAAGATGGAACTCATAGAACCATGGCGTTCCGGTGAACACCACACCATACCTTCAGCCCATGCCAGAAGCTCATACAGTTCTTTTACTTTTGGATGTTCAGTATCAGCATCTTCCGGTAAAGGTAGCCCTTTCGGATGGAAGATTTTTACTTCTGCCCCAAAATATTCAAGGATTCGACCAGCTTCAAGAACTGCAAGGCGACTGTAAGAACGTTCCCGATTAGACCCATAGAGCAGTAAAATCCGAGGAGGATGAGCTAGTTCTTTGGCTTGGACTTTTTCAAAGGTGGGTTGTTCAATAAGATTTGGATCTACGTTAGGCAGGTTCATCGGATCAAGCCTCTTTAAAATATTTCTTTCTTAGCCACAGTGAAACACTCACTAAAGCAATTAACACAGGTACTTCAACCAATGGCCCAATAATCGTGGTAAAAGCAACTGGCGAAGCGATACCAAAAGTTGCAATAGCGACTGCAAGTGATAATTCAAAATTATTTCCAGCCGCAGTAAATGAGATTGCAGCAGTTTTTGGATAATCATTGCCCATCCATTTACTCATAAAGAAGCTAATAAAGAACATGGCCACAAAGTAAATGATTAAAGGAATCGCGATGCGTAAAACTTCCAGTGGAAGACTTACGACATCACCCCCTTTTAAGCTAAACATCGCCAAAATCGTAAACAGCAAAGCCATCAAACTCAGCGGGCTGATTTTTGGAATGAACTTGTTTTGATACCATTCTACGCCTTTTTGTTTCACCAAAATTAAGCGCGTTAAGAAACCCAATAAGAACGGAATTCCAAGATAAACCAGAACAGCATGGGTAATGGTCCAGAAGCTAAGATTGATCACTTGAGCTTCAATACCAAAATATGGCGGAAGGAAGGTCAGGAATAACCAGGCATAGGTACTGAAGAATAAAATCTGGAAAATACTGTTAAACGCCACCAATGCTGCAACATATTGGTTATCACCACAGGCCAGACCATTCCACACCAGTACCATGGCGATACATCGAGCTAAACCAATCAGGATCACGCCTGTCATATACTCTGGATAGCTATGCAAAAAAATCACAGCCAACGCAAACATCAGTACCGGAGCAATCAACCAGTTTTGAATTAAAGATAGCGTCAGGGTTTTCTTATCCTTAAACACTTGCGGCAAGGTCGCATAATCCACTTTTGCCAGGGGTGGATACATCATCAGAATCAGACCAATCGCGATTGGAATATTGACTGAATTAATACTGAATTGATCCAGAGCAACCGATGCTTGAGGAAAAAAGTTTCCTATGGCGATGCCTAACGCCATGGCAATAAAAATCCAGAGCGTCAGGTTGCGATCTAAAAAGGACATGCGTTTTTCAGACATGTGACTTACTCAACATTCGAAATTTGATTAATCGCTGCAATCAATTGCGAGCGAGAAAGCTCATTTACGTTAAGTTTAAACAAAGCATCCAAGCGACGATTGATATGTTCAACAGTGCTCATAAAGGCTTTCATTTTTTCTTCTTTATCCACCTCTAAATGGGACGGATCAGACAGGCCCCAGTGCGCCTTGATCGCTCCGCCAAGATAAAGAGGACACGCTTCCTGTGCAGCCGCATCACAGACGGTAATCACCACGTCTGGCTGATACTGTTCACAGGCATCAATGCTTTTGCTGGATAAGCCTTCAGTCGACAAGCCCAGATTGTGCAGGGTTTCAAGCGTCAAGGGATGCACCTGACCGGAAGGTTTGCTGCCGGCACTGTAAGCGACCCAGCCTTCTGGCGCACGGCTATTGAACAACACTTGAGAGAGAATGCTGCGGCAACTGTTCCCCGTACATAAAAACAAAAATTTCATGAAAACTTACTCGCAATGGCTCTGAATCGATAGAGCGGAAGAATCAAATAAAACCGGAACCTCACTAGCTTTTAGCACGTCCAGAATTTCAAAACACCAGGCCGGCAATTGCTGATTAATGCTGTAGTACACCCACTGGCTTTGCCGGCGATCGTTGAGTAAACCACAAGAACGTAACAAGGCCAGATGACGTGAAATTTTCGGCTGGCTTAACTGCAGTTTATCGGTCAGATCACAGACGCATTGCTCTTTGTTTTGTGCAATTAGCAGGACAATACTGAGACGTGTTTCATCAGATAAACATTTAAAAAACTGAACGTGGTCCATAATTGCTCCCATTTTTTATGCAAATATACACATATCCATATATATGGTAAAGATGACCTGTCAAAAATGATATCCAGATCAGAATATGCCTACCAGAAAGCGCTCGCTTGAACAATTTCCCGCTTTTTCCGATATAGGTCATCGTCAATGTGTTTTTCAGATAAAAAAGCTCCAATCAAGTTGAAGCTTTTTCGCATGGGGGGACACTTTATTTTACCCGATTGCCCTGTTCATCCACGATGATTTCACCGTCTTCTTTGGCAAAGGCTTTTAATTGTGGCAAACGCAGAATATCCAGTACCACTTCCGATGGACGGCATAATCGGGTTCCAAACTCGGTAACCACCAACGGGCGATTGATCAGGATCGGATGTTGCAGCATGGTATCCAGCAGTTTCTCATCGCTCCAGCCGGCATCATCCAGATTCAGCTCGGTGTAGGGATCGACATTTTTACGGAGCACTTCACGAACCGTCAAACCGGCATCCCGAATCATGTTGACCAGCTGATCTTTCGAGGGTGGCGTAAGCAGATATTCGATCACTTCCGGCTCAATTCCCGCATTGCGAATTAACGCCAGCGTATTGCGTGAGGTGCCACAGGCCGGGTTATGATAAATTTGGACTTTTGGCATTTGATTCATGAGCTTCCCTCTTATCAATGAATCATAGTTTTATATATGAATATACGCATATTCGCAATATAAAATATATGTGCTTTATGAATAAAATCTGAGATGAGGACTCTAAAACCATTGGAAACAGTTTCAAAATGAGGCTGTCTTATGTCTAGGATACTGGGAGCAGTCCAGTTGATCCGGATGCTTATTACGGAGACATGCAATCTGATGACATTATTATGGTTCGTTACGGTGATGATGCTACTTTCAAAAATTAGTTATTGAGACAAATGGAAAAAGATATCTTCAGGCTCTAAGTCCAGAGTTCAAGCCAAATATTATTGAGTTAAACAACCAATGTATATTTGTAGGTCAGGTAGTTAACTGTATACGCTATGTTTATCGAGCGAGAACAAGATTTAGAAAGAATTAACAAAAGCCAATATATTCAGCGTTGTCTAAATTGATAAAATCGCCGTTTTCTACAGAAAATTTAAGATTGTTAAGGATTGAAGTGAATATTCAAAATGATTTACCAGAACTAAGTAATTACAGTGAGTTAAGCAGTAAAGAGCAATTAGCTATCCATCAAATGCTTATTTCGTACGTACGCTCAGATCACCTCTATAATATTATCTTGACCCATAATGTTGAACCTTACGACTTAGTTAAACTTGTAAGTATTAGTTTTGAGAATAGAGATGCTGCTATCTGGGTTCATTTTGAAACTATTACAGCTGAGAGACTGACAATGCCTCTCGATTTTATTTCAAGAATAGAAGTATGTAATTACGAAGTTTTTTAAGACTAGAATCGAGTCCCCCTAGCGTGGGGATTTATGTTAAATAAGATCTAAGACAAAATAGAAATACTCTTGGTAACATACATAAGAAGCCAGCAGCTTTTGCAGCCATATAATTCTTGACCTTTTTATGGGAAATATGTGGTCTAAAAATTATCCCTGTAAAACATCATATAAATCCTATAATTATTAGAAACGATGACATGATTTTAATCTCTTATTTTTCTAAGTTCATATTAAACAATCCGATATGTACGAGTTCTCTTTTATAAGATTCTCTATATAATTCAAAGTTAAATAACAATAAACTTTATATTTTTTCTTATATGTGAAGCTTATCCCAAAAAATTTAAAGGAAACTATATACCAGCTCTTATAAGATTCTCCCCCCCAATGCGTACAATGAAGATAAACTGTTGAATGATTTGGATAAATCACTAAATTAATATAAATATTATTATAATATAAAGGGTTAGACACTTTTCCTTTCGACTTTACAATTTCCTTTCGTTGTTAATAATTAAGATACATTTAAAATGCTTGGCAGAGTAAAACTTGAAGTGCGACATAAACCACCTAATTAATTTAAAGGGTTTATGGAGTATATAAAATTGTCATACCATCATCTTAACTTTGAAGATCGTACTGCATTAATGCTTGAGTCAAGAAAAGAAGGCTTTTCAGCCAGAAAATTTGCTGAACTCATTAAAAGACATCCTAGTACGATCTATCGTGAGCTTAAAAGAAATAGCATCAATGACGTTTATCAAGCTCAATATGCTTCTGATAACACCTTCGCTAGACGTAGACGTGGTCACAGAAAACTCAAAATCGATTCAATCCTCTGGAAATTTATTGTTGAAGCGATCCGTTGTTTATGGTCTCCTCAGCAAATAGCAAAGCGTTTAAAGACATTTCCTGATTTGGATCAAACAATGAATGTAAGCCATACAACGATTTATTCAACGATACGAGCATTACCAAAGGGTGAGTTGAAAAAAGACTTATTATCCTGTCTGCGTCATGAAAATAAAAAGCGAAAAGCTAACGGTGAACCTAAAAAAGATTCTATATTACAGGATATTAAAACTATTCATGAGCGCCCAGCCGAAGTTCAAGAAAGAAAAATACCGGGTCATTGGGAAGCTGATTTAATTAAAGGTAAAGACAATAAAAGTTCGATAGCAACACTTATTGAACGAAATACACGGCTCTGTATCTTGGCAACATTACCTGATGCAAAGGCAGAATCAGTGCGCAAGGCTTTAACTGAAGCTCTGAAATATTTACCTGCAGAACTGCGTAAAACGTTGACCTATGACCGTGGACGCGAGATGGCAGAACATAAAATACTTGAAGAAGATTTAGGCATAGATGTATATTTCTGTGACCCACATTCACCCTGGCAAAAAGGCACATGCGAAAATATGAATGGTTTAATTAGGCAATATTTACCTAAAGGGATTGATTTAAATCAGGCAGATCAGCATTATTTAAATCAAGTTGCCATGTCACTGAATACTCGTCCTAGAA